>JALZAK010000037.1 GCA_030948385.1 Actinomycetota bacterium | reverse complement strand
GGCGGCCTGCTGCTGCGCATCGATCCGGCACAGACCGAGGCCCTGGCAGCCGAGCCACACGCGCGGCGATTTGAGATGCGCGGTCGGGAGATGGACGGCTGGCTTCGCGTCGATGCCGAGGCGATCGGGACTGACGGGGACCTTCAGCGCTGGGTGAGCCACGGCGTCGGGTACGCCAGATCACTGCCACCCAAGTAGGCCCTGCCAGAGCGGGTCCCCGCTCCGAAACTCCTGGGCGCCGGCACGCGTTGTGTGAGCACCGGCCGAGGGAGACTAGTCGTGTCCGACAATCCGATCGAGGAGGCCGTACTGGCCTACCCAACGGAAGCTGAGCTGCTCCGGACGCACTATGCCCGGGCCGCGGGCACGCCGAACCCCCTCGCTGGGTTGTGGGCCGGCTACGCTGCCACGCTGGCCGAGCCTGCGTTGTGGCCACACCCCGCATTGGTCGAGGCCGTCCGGGCCAACCCTGATCTCGCCGCGGCGGTCAACCAGCCCGATCTGCTCGAGGATTCGCCTGGTTCGAGCCTGCCGCCGGTTTCTGTCGTCAACCTTGCGTTGGGCCAAGCGGTGACGGCGGCCGCCGGCGTGCTTGCCGAGGAGTCTCGCGGCGGCATCCCGATCGGCGGCGAGTCTAGGACACGGTAAAGGTGAAGCTCCCGGTGTTGCCGGTGAAGTTGGCGTCCCCTCCGTAGGTGATGCAGTGCTCGCTGCCTTGGCGATGCTCACTGTCTCTGGCAGTGAGGTGCTTGATGCGTACGTGGCGTCGCCGTCATAGCGGGCAGTCAGCGAGTGGCTTCCAGCGGCCAACCCATGCTTGAACTGGGCAATGCGAGCGCCAGTTGCCGACGTCGTGACCGGCGCGGTGCCCACGGTGGTTGCCCCGTCGAGGAAGGTCACCGTGCCGGTGGCCGCAGTGCGGCTGCTCAGCCACAGACATCTCCCGCATGAGCCGGGAGTGTCACCAATCAACCGATGTAGGCGTAACCCATCAGCCGAAACACCGTCACCCATCAACCGAAGACGCGATGGCCGGCATCAGCCGAAGTCATACATCAAGAACGTGCGCCGTCAGGGACTCGAACCCCGAACCCGCTGATTAAGAGTCAGCTGCTCTGCCAATTGAGCTAACGGCGCCAGCACTGGCTGACGGCGAGCGACGATACCAGCCGGCGCCGGCGGCCGGAATCCGTCGCAACGGCAGGTAGGATGGCCGCAGTCGGGCTCAGACATCGGAAAGCGACGCGTGTCGGGCTGCCGGCGGTCGGGTTCGGCCTGGCCGGGGACCCCTGATGGGGCGGGAGGCGGGAATGGCGGTTCGGCCCCAGCGGGCGCTGTTCCGCCGTGTCGTGTGCGTGTCGGCATCCGTGCTACTGCTGGCGGCAGCGGGCTGCCAGGGGGCGCGCAAAGCGGCCCCGGCCCGTCCGGCCGCCGCGAAGATGGCGGCCAAAGTAACTCCGGTGACCCTCGATCCGCGGCTCGCGGTGACTGTGGTGCCGGCGAACGCCGCCCGGGCGGTCCGGCCAGAACTTCCGGTGATCGTGACCGCGACCGCGGGGACGTTGGCCGGGATCCGGGTGGCCAGCGGCAATGGCAGCGCCGTGCCGGGGCGCGTGATCGCCAACGGCGCCAGGTGGATCTCCACCGGCCGCCTGGCGTACGGCACCACCTACACTGTGACCGGGCGGGCGCTGGATGCCCATTACCTCGCCAAGGCCATCTCGTCGACCTTCTCCACGCTGCAGCCGGTCGCCCTGAGCTATCCGAGCGCGCTCCCGCAGAGCGGTCAGACGGTTGGCGTAGGTATGCCGATCATCGTGTACTGGTCCCGCCGGGTGCCCGACCGGGCTGCGGCGGAGCGGCTGCTCAAGGTCACCTCCGACAAGCCGGTTGAGGGCGCCTGGCACTGGGTCTCCGACACCGAGGTGCGCTACCGCCCGCGAGTGTACTGGCCCGCGTACAGCCATGTGCGGGTCGACATCAACGCCGGCGGCGCGCCTCTCGGTGGCGGTGTCTACGGCGAGGCGACCCGTCACATCGCCTTCACGGTCGGTTCCTCGGTGGTGAGCCGGATCGACAACGCAACAAAGAGCATGACGGTGTACCAGGACGGGCAGCCGATCCGGACGATGCCGGTCAGCCTCGGCCGGGCCAGCATGCCCACCTCCGCCGGCATCATGGTCGTCTTCATCAAGTACGCCGAGAAGTACTTCGACTCGGCCAGCTTCGGCATCCCGCGCGACTCCCCGGACGGCTACTACACAAAGGTCTATTGGGACACCAAGTTCACCTTCGGTGGCGAGTACGTGCACGCCGCTCCCTGGTCAATCGCTGATCAGGGTCACCGCAACGTGTCGCACGGCTGCGTCAACGTGAGCCCGGCCAACGCCGAGTGGTTCTACTACCTCAGCAAGCCCGGCGACATCGTCCAGGTGATCGGTACGGAGCGCGCTGTGCGCCCCGGCGACGGCTACACCGACTGGAACGTCTCGTGGGCCGCCTGGCGGGCCGGCAGCGCGCTGCACTGAGCACGGCGCGAGCAGGCGAGCTGCGGCTGCGTTGTCAGCTGGGTCGCCGGATCTCCCCGAAGGCCCGTTCGTAGTGCGTCATGTTTTCGTTCAGCGCTTTGAGGATCTCGAAGATCTGCCCCGGCGGCACCCGTACCCTCGCCACGACGCGGGCCGGCACGTGCATCTGTTGAACACCTTCCTCGCTCTGCATCACCTGCGCCGGCTGCTTCACGGCAAAGTCGAAGGTGAACTCGTCCTGGGTGTGCCAGATCGCCAGCAGGTTGGCATAGACACCGACCTCCTGCTCGGGTGGGACGGCGATTGCGACGTATTGCTGCGGCTCTTCGGTCATGGCTCGACGGTACGGGAGTCGATCGGACCGTAACGCGCCTGCGCCGCGCCGGTCGTGTAGGCCCAGTAGCGGTCGCCGTAGGACCAGTGCCACCACTCCGTCGGGTAGTTCACCAGCCCAGCGCCGCTCAGAACGGCCGCCAGCAGGTCCCGGTTAGCCCTGGCCGTTCCGGTGATCTGGGGGGCCGCGAAGTAGCAGGCGCCGGCGCTCTCCTCGGGGCTGGCGTTGACCGCCGTGCCCATCCCCAGTTCGTCTCCGTTTTGCGCGCACAGGGTGAGGTCGACCGCGGCGCCGGCCGGGTGCGGGGCGACCCGGGGCGGGCTGATGTAGCGGCTGGCCTGGATTTCCACCCGCTCCGCCGGCCAGTCCGGGTGGGCGCGCCGCAACTCTCCGGCGTAGTCGGCAAAGTAGGCCTCCTGCAGCGCCGGGGGCCGGTAGCCCTCGATGACCAGCAGATGCAGGCCGGCGGGGAGGCGGGCTTGCGCGCGGCAAAGCCGGTCGAGGACCCCGGCTCGAAGCAGCCCGTACCGGCCGCGCGGGTCGGCCTTACGCACGTCCAGCATCAGCCCGGCCACGCCGGCGACGGCCCGCAGCGGCTCGCCGCACTCAACGACCGGCACCGCGGCCACCGCGGGGTCACTGATCAGGATCACGTCAGGCCAGCTCAACTCGGGCTCAAGCCGGACTCGCGCAGGGTGATGTTCAGCCGCCCTTCCAGTCCGAGCTCTGGCGGTGCGGTGCCGGCGTGGGTGCGCACGACGGCGTGGTGGGCCAGGCGCGCCGGGCCGCCGAATACGAACAGGTCCCCGCTGACCAGCTCGAGATCCACCCACGGTCGGTTGCGGCTGGCGACGTTGCCGAAACGGAACACGCAACTGTCGCCGATGCTGAGCGAGACCACCGGAGCGCCTGACTTCTCGTCCCGGTCGGCGTGCATGCCCATCCGCGCTCCGGCGCGGTAGTAGTTCACCAGCGCCACGTCGGGCCGGTAGGTGCCGGCATCGCCGTAGGCCTCGGCGACAGCCCGCCGGCCGAGATCGACCAGCCAGGCCGGCAGGGGCTTCACCGGGGCGCCGTCGCCGTCGTCCACGGTCTTCGAGTACGCGTACGGCCGCCAGTGCCAGCCGAGACAGACCGTCTGGACCGACATCTGGCTCCCGTTGGGCATCAGGGTGTGCCGCATGCCGGCCGGTGGTGTGGCCCAGTCCCGCCAGGCGCGGACGAGCGCGGCTTGGCTGCGGGATGGCAGCCAGGACGGCACGTGGACCGCGCCGGCGGCGACTTCGCTGCGGGGCCGGTCGAACAGTGGCAGCACTGCGGTCTCCTGGGCGCCGATCGCGCACGGGACGTTGGGGTGACTGATGGGACTCGAACCCACGACATCCGGGACCACAACCCGGCGCTCTACCAGCTGAGCTACAGCCACCACGTGATGAACGCGGGACGGCTCATAGTAGCCGGTGGGTCACGCCGGGGCCGAGTTGGTTGAAGCCGGTGGCGGCTCCGCGCCGGCGGTGTCGTCGGCTAGCGCGGCGGCCACCGCCCGGGCCGAGGCACTGTCCGGGCCGGGCGGGTCGACGAACACGGTCTGGCGGTAGTAGCGCAGCTCCAGGATGCTCTCCCGGATGTCGGCCAAGGCCCGGTGCGAGAGGCCTTTCGCCGGCTGCTCGAAGTACACCCGGGGGTACCACCGCCGGCACAACTCCTTGACGGAGGACACATCGACCATCCGGTAGTGCAGGAAGTCGTCGAGTTCTGGCATGTCCCGGGCGATGAAGCCCCGGTCGGTGGCGATGGAGTTGCCGCAGAGGGGGGCGCTGCGCGGCTCGCTGATGTGCTGGCGAACGTAGGCCAGCACCAGTTGCTGGGCCTGGTCGAGGCTCACCGTCGAGGCTCGAACGGCGTCGGTCAGTCCGGACTTCTCGTGCATCCGGGCCACCACGTCGACCATCTGGTTGAGTCGCTCGTCCGGTGCGGAGATCACGACGTCGACGCCGTCACCGAGCACGGTCAGGTCGGAATCGGTGACCAGGGCGGCGACCTCGATCAGCGCGTCATGGCCCAGGTCGAGGCCGGTCATCTCGCAGTCGATCCAGACCAGCCGGTCGTTCACGGGTCAAAGCCTAGGGCAGCCGAGGGAAAACACACCGGTGGCCGCCACAGCAGGACGCTGCGGCGGCCACCGGAGACCGTTATCGAGTGGACCGAGATGTCGATCGGGCCGCCTATGCGACCGAGAGCGACACCATGTCCCACTCGCCGTAGTAGGCGTGCAGGTAAGCACCCCTGACCTTGGAGCCGTGCAACTGGATGCCGGCGTTGTAGATCAGCGGAACGATGGGGGCCTGCTCCATGATCTTCTTGTCGAGCTTGCCCCACTCCGGCGCCTGCTTCTTGATGTCGGTGATGGCGTTTATCCGGTCCATCTCGGCGTTGAGGGTGGGGTCGTTGAACATCGAGATGTCGTTGTTGCCCTGCGGCTTGATCTGCCGCCCGTCGAACAGCGGCGGGATCACCGTGCTGCCCGACGGCCAGTCCGGCCCCCAGCTGGTGAATGCCAGCTCCGGCATCTTCGAGGTGTCACCGATGGTCGTGTAATACACGTCCGGTGAGATCTGCTGGATGTTGACCTCGATGCCGGCCCGCTTCAGCGCCGACTGCAGCGCCACACCGGTGGTGACGCCCTTGCCGACGTTGGTGGTGGCCAGCGTCATCTTCAACGGCAACGAGACGCCGGCCTCCTGCAGCAACTGCTTGGCCTTTGCCGGGTCGCCCTGTGGCGGGGCCTTGTACAGGTCGTACTTGTTGTAGCCGGGAAGCAGCGGCGTCATGATCGTGGTCGCGTAATCCCCGGCGCTCTTGCCGCCGCGCGCGGTGCGGTAGGTCTCCTTGTTCACCGCGTATTCGATGGCCTGCCGGACCTTGAGGTCCTTGACCTTGCTGGTGTTGATGGCCAGGTACCGCAGATACCCGTCCAGACCGCGGATGGTGCGCGCCTTGACGGCCGGGTTGGCTTCGGCCTGGGGAATGCTCTCCGGCGCCAGCGAGGTGTCGAGGTCGATGGCCGACTGGTCCTGGGCGGAGTCGGCGATCAGCCGCTGGTCGATCGTCGTCGGGTCCAGTCCGAAGCTGCACACGACGCGATCCGGGTAGGCGTTGCGCACGTTGTCGGTCGCCTTGCTCCAGTGGGGATTGCGCACCAGGGTCAATGACTTGCCGCGCTTGTAGACGTCGATCTTGTAGGGGCCGGACGAGAACGGCCGGCTGTCGTACTGGATGCCGTTGTCCTGGGCCTTGGGTATCGGAACGGTGGTCGGCTCGGCCACCGTGTACCCGAAGTCACCGACCGCCTTCTTCAGCTTGAAGGTGATCGAGTTGCCCTGCACCACGATCGAGCTCAGTTCCTTGCCGGCGGACTTCT
>JALZAK010000003.1 GCA_030948385.1 Actinomycetota bacterium | reverse complement strand
GCGCCGCGCCGTCCTCGGCTGCCCGGCCGATGACTCCGCCGATGCCCTTGAGAGCGTCGCCGAGCTCGCTGGGGATGATCCACAATTTGTTGGAGTCACCCTGGGCGATTTGCGGCAGCACCTGGAGGTACTGGTAGGCCAGCAGGGCCGGATCAGGGTCACCGGCATGGATGGCCGCGAACACCGTCTCGATCGCCTTGGACTGGCCCTCGGCCTGCAGCACACGGGCTTCCCGGTCGCCCTGAGCACGCAGGATTGCCGACTGCTTCTGACCCTCGGCGGTCAGGATCTGCGATTGCTTCTGGCCCTCTGCCTGCAAGATCGCGGCCCGCTTGTCGCGATCGGCGCGCATCTGCTTCTCCATTGAGTCCTGAATGGACCGTGGGGGGTCGATCGCCTTGAGCTCGACCCGATTGACCCGGATGCCCCACTTGCCGGTCGCCTCGTCGAGCACCCCGCGCAGCTGGCCGTTGATGTGGTCCCTGCTGGTCAGCGTGGCCTCGAGCTCCATGGCTCCGATGACATTGCGCAAGGTGGTCACGGTCAGCTGCTCGATCGCCTGGATGTAGTTGGCGATCTCGTAGGTCGCGGCCTTGGGGTCGGTCACCTGGAAGTAGATGACGGTATCGATGCCGACGACGAGGTTGTCGCTGGTGATGACCGGCTGCGGGGGGAAGGAGACCACCTGCTCGCGCAGGTCGATCAGTGGTCGCACCCGGTCGACGAGCGGGACCACGATGGCCAGGCCCGGCGTGAGCGTCCGGCTGTAGCGGCCGAGCCGCTCCACCACGGCCGCCCGGGCCTGCGGGATGATGCGCACGGTCCGGGCCAGCAGCAGCACCACCAGGATGACGATCAGGATCGCGACGATGACGCCGGGACTCACGGCTGCCTCCAGACCAGCGCGGTCGCGCCAGAGATTTCCATAACCTGAACCTGCTCACCGGGCGAGAGCGTCTGGGTGTCGTCGTAGACGCGCGCCGACCACACCTCGCCACCGATCTTGACCCGCCCCGAGTGGCTGTCAACGGGTTCGAGCACGAGAGCGGAGGCACCACTGAGCGCGTCGATGCCGGTGCGCTGGTGGGCGACGGTAAAGCGCCGGCGGGCGGCTGGACGCACGAGCACCAACAAGGCGACGCTGACAACGGCAAATACCACTGCCTGGAGCAGCACGGGGCCGTTCAGCGCAGCGACGGCTGCCGCCGCGACAGCTCCGACGGCGAACATGATCAGGACCAGGCCGAGCGAGAGGACCTCAGCGCCGGCGAGCGCCGCCGCGGCGATCAGCCAGATCAGCCAGGTGGGCACGGCCTGCATCCTGCCACGCGCGGATCACCGCCCGGTCACAGCGGGCGCCGTGCCACGCGCAATGGTGCCTGCGCTAGTGGAAGATGCTGACGCCACCCGGCCCGACGAGCAGGCCGACGATGATCAAGACGATGCCGAGCAGCACCCGGCCACAAGATCAGAACATGAGCAGCGACTGCCGATGCGCTGGCCGACAAACACTACCCACGGGTAGTTTGTCCGCTGGGCGGCGCATCTGGCCCTAGACAGCAGTTGGCCGGGCAGACGTCATGACTGGCTCCGAGGGTGCCCAGCGCCGCTCGCCTCCCGGGTGGCGCCAGGCGCTCGATGACCAGATGCCGGATCATGGTCACGAAGCGCGGATCTGCCCCCGCCGTCCCCGCCCGGGCGAAAGCCAGGCCCATCCGCGCCGCGGTGCCGGCGGCCTCGTGATCGAGGTCCCAGCACACCTCCACGTGGTCGCTGACGAATCCGATCGGGCTCACCACGACGGCGGTGGCGCCGCCGGCGGCCGCCTCGCGCAGGTAGTCGTTGACGTCAGGTTCCAGCCACGCTGTGGTGGGCGCGCCGCTGCGGCTCTGCCAGACCAGATCCCAGGGCAGTTCGGGGGCGCCCGCGGCGGCGACGAGAGCGGCTGCTTCTCGCAACTGCCGGACGTACAGCCCGCCGGCGGGTCCGCTCCGCGCCGCCGTCAGCACCGGGATGCTGTGTGCGGTGAAGACCAGGCGGACGTCCGTCCGCACCCGCGGGTGCAACGTCGCCAGGGCCGCGCGGACCGCGTCGGCATTGGGTTCGATGAATCCCGAGTGGTTGAAGTAGTGCCGCAGCTTGTCCACCGCCGGCGCGGCCGGGCCCACCGCGGCCCTGCCCCCCGCGATGTCCTCTTGGTACTGCCGACAGGCGGGATAGGACGCGTACGCCGATGTGACGAACGCAAGTGCCCGGCGGACGCCGTGCTGGGCCATCTCCCGGACCGCGTCGGTCAGGTACGGGCGCCAGTTGCGGTTGCCCCAGAACACCGGCAGGTCCAGCCCATGCCGGCCGAAGTCCTCCCGCACGGCCGCGACCAGCGCGCGATTCTGTGCGTTGATCGGGGACACCCCGCCGAAATGGCGGTAATGCTCGGCCGCTTCGCGCAGCCGCTCCGCCGGCACGCCACGGCCGCGCGTGACGTTCTCGAGAAACGGCAGCACGTCAGCGGGGGCTTCTGGGCCGCCGAACGAGACGACAAGCAGCGCATCGTAGGAAACGGGCACCCAACCAGTGTGAGCCGAACGGGTGCTTTCTGCCCCGCCGGAGCCGATCAGTGTCAAGCGAGGTGAACGAAGACCGATAGAGGAGGCATCCCCTCACTGAAGCGAGGCACACATGGCTGCAGCCCTGCTGCGAAGGCCCTTTGCTCTCCTGGTCGTTCTCTGCTCGCTCTTTGCGCTTGTCGGGATCGCAATGCCAGGTCGGGCCGAGGCCTTTGCCTACGGCGCCGCCGGCCGGGTCAATTCCAACGAGGCTGCGCTGCTGTCCTATGTCAACAGCGCGCGAGGGGCGGCTGGTTTGGGGGGGTTGACGTCCGCAGCCGGCGCGACCGACGTGGCGCGCCGTTGGAGTGCCACCATGGCCGGGTCCGGTCAGCTGGTGCACAACCCCAATCTGCTTTCGCAGATCGCCGCCGCCGGATCGAGCAACTGGCGCGCGCTGTCCGAGAACGTTGGCTATGCGACCGCCTGCGACGCCAAACAACTCTTCGATGCCTACATGGCCAGCGCCCCCCACCGAGCGAACATTCTTGACCCGTCTATGCACTACATCGGCATCGGCACGTATGAGCGCCCGACTCCCGGCTGGCCCTGCGGGCTGGCGTGGAACACGATGGTCTTCGTCGACTCGTACAGCACCAGTTACGGAGCCAGTCGCAATCCGCCTCAAGGCATGTACGCGGAGCGGACGCTGGTGACCACGACTCGGTCGCTAGCCACCTTCGAAACGGGCTCGGACACCCGGATGATGACGGCAGTTGCCGGTACCGGGCTCGTGGTGGGCCACCAGAGCATTGACGCACCGGCGGTCGGGCGGGACGACGCGCTGCACTGGGGGGTCCGCCAGACCTCACCAAGCGGCGCGGCTTGGGGCTCGCTGTACCTGCGGGACTCCCTCGACCTGCGCTACGTCCGAGTGCTCCGGATCACTCTGCAGGCGGTCACTCCCACGAAGCGGGGACTGCCCGTGGGCATCACGATCTATCAGGACTGGGGCCACGCCGCCACGATCGGCACGGTGACGCTTACCGGCGTTCCGCGGACGTTCCTGTTCACCGTGCCGGCGAGCGTGCGGGCATTCGACAACAACATCCGGCTGACCATGTCCAATTCGTCGCTGTCGGCCGTCTCCCCCTCGCTGTCGCTGCGGACGGCCTGGATTTCCGTGTACGACATCGGCCTGATCGTCTGAGGCGGGGTCACACCCCGACGGCATGAAAGCCGCCGTCGGCGTGCACGATCTCACCGGTAGTGGCGGGAAACCAGTCGGAGAGCAGCGCGACGCAGGCTCGAGCGGCCGGCGTCGCGTCCTCGACGTCCCAGCCCAACGGGGCGCGATCCCCCCACGCCTGCTCGAACTGGGCAAATCCGGGGATGCTCTTTGCCGCCATGGTCCGCAGGGGGCCGGCGGCCACCAGGTTGACGCGCACCCCATCCGGTCCGAGCTCGCGAGCGAGATACCGTGCCGCCGACTCCATGCCGGCTTTGGCCACGCCCATCCAGCCGTAGGCCGGCCACGCGACGGAGGCATCGAAATCCAGCCCCACCACGGACGATCCAGGACGCAGGAGCGGGTGCACGGCCCGGCACAGTGAAGCCAGTGACCAGGTGGACACCTTGACGGCGACCGCAACGTCGTCCCACGGCACCGCCGCAAAGTCATCACCGAGCGCGTTCTGCGGAGCGAACCCAATGGCATGCACGACGCCGTCCAGACGGTCCGTATGCGGTCGCAGCCGCTCGACCAGCGACGCGAGGTGCTCCTCGTCGGTGGCGTCCAGCTCGAGCACCTCCGGAGGCTGCGGCAACCGATTGGCGATCCGGCGGGTGATCGACAGACCGCGCCCGAAGCCGGTGAGCACTACCTGCGCACCCTCCTGCTGGGCCAGCCGCGCCACGCTGAAAGCGATCGACGCCTCGGTGAGGACGCCGGTGACCAGCAGCCGCTTGTCCTCGAGTAGACCCGCCACGATGTGTCTCCTGTCCGTTCCGTGTGCACTGTCGACTGTGGACGCCGACCTAATGGCCCATACCGAGGCCGCCGTCGACCGGGATCACCGCGCCAGTCACATACGCAGCCGCATCTCCGGCCAACCAGACGACAGCGCCGGCAACTTCGCCCGGCGATGCATACCGCCCGAGCGGGATGCCGGCCAGGACTTCCCGCTTGCGGTCCTCCGCGACGCCGGCGGTCATATCCGTTTCCACGAAGCCCGGTGAGACCACGTTCGCGGTGATGCCGCGCGAACCCAGCTCACGAGCGATGGAGCGCGCCAGGCCCACCAGCCCCGCCTTCGAGGCGGCGTAGTTGACTTGCCCCGCGGCGCCGCTCAAGCCCACCACGGACGAGATGAAGATCATCCGGCCGGACCGGGCGCGCAGCATCCCCCGGGCCGCTCTCTTGGCCACGCGGTAGGCGCCGGTGAGGTTAGCGTCCACGACCGTGGTGAACTGCTCCTCGCTCATCCGCAGCAGCAGGGTGTCGTCGGTCATCCCGGCGTTGGAGACCAGCACCTCCACCTGCCCGTGCTTGTCCTCCGCCGCCGCGAATGCCGCGTCGACCTGAGCCGCATCGGTGACATCGCACTGGACACCGAACAGCCCGTCCGGCGGTGGGCTGCCGCGGTGCGTTACCGCCACCCGGTCGCCCTGCGCGGCAAAGCCCCGCGCGATCGCCAGGCCGATCCCCCGGTTTCCCCCGGTGACCAGAACCGAGCGACTCACCATGCCTCCTCGACGCCGGCGACTCGTGCGACGCGGAGTCCGACGCTATCGGCCGCCGGGTCGCTCAGGGCAGCCGGGACGTCCACAGCAACGACAAGCCGCCGGCCGTGAACGCGAGCAGGAGGCCGAAACCCAGGAACCACGCCCCCACCTCGCGCGGCAGGCGCCGGTAGCCGATCGAGCTACCCAGATCCTGGTAGACAGCGCGCAACTGGCCGCCGGTGGCGGCCGAGTAGTAGCGACCCGACGTGGACTCGGCCAACAGCCGGAGGGCCGCGCGGTCCACGGGCACCCGGATTTCCTGGCCCTGCACCGAAACAGTGCCATCGTCGGTCCCGAAAGCGATCGTGGAGATCGGCACCTTCGCCGCCCGAGCGGCGGCGGCCGCGTCCTCGTTCGTGCGGCCGACCGTACGAAATCCGTCGGAGAGCAGGACGATGCGGGCGGGGGTAGGCCCGACCGCGCCATCCGCGGGGACCGCCTTGATGGCGCCCAGAGCCGCAAAGACCGCCTCTCCGGTGGCGGTTGATTCCGCCAGCGCGAGACCGTCGATCGCTGCGGTCAGCTGCTGGCGATCCCGGGTGGGCGCGACCATCACCGAGGCAGTGCCGGCAAACGAGACCAGACCCACGTTGAAGGTCTTGGGCAACTCCGACACGAAGCGCTTGGCCGAGACCTTTGCCGCGTCGATCCGAGTCGGCCGGACGTCCGTCGACTTCATCGACAGCGAGACGTCCAGTGCCACCATCACCGTGGCCCGCTCCCGGGGTGTCTTCACCAACGTCGCCGGGCGTGCCATGGCGGTGACCAGGGCAACCAGGCTGAGCACGAACGCCGTGGCAGCGACATGCCGGCGCCAGCCAGGACTGCGCGGTGCGACCGACTTCAGCAGCGCGAGGTTGGTGAATCGGACCGCGTACACCCGACGGCGCACGGCCATCACCACATACCCGGCGGCCAGCGCGAGGACGACGATCAGCAGCAACAGCCAGTACGCGGCCCGAAACGTGATCATCGCAGTGCGCCGGCCGACAAGCCCCGCCGGCGGGCCGCCACGAAGCGCACCACATCGAGCAACCAATCTCGGTCGGTCCGCAGCCGCAGGTGGGCCGCGCCGGACCGGCGGACCGCACTGCTCACGGCCGCCCGTTGCTCGATAGCCGCAGTGGCATAGCGCTCCCGGGTGCGCCGGCGACCGGTGTTCACCTCGAGAATCTGCCCGGTCTCGGGGTCGACCACGCTGAGCATCCCCACCGCCGGCAGCTCGAGCTCCCGGGGATCGAGCACTTCGATGGCCAAGACGTCGTGCCGGCCCCGCAGCCCGCGCAACGGACGTTCCCAGGTCTGCGGCGGGGCCAGGAAATCCGAGATGACAACGGCCATCCCGCGGCGCCTCGGCGGCCGCGCGAGTGTTGCGATGGCGGCGGCGAGGTCGGTCGGTTCGCCGGGCGCGGCGCGCGGAGTGCGGGCCACCTGGCGCAGCAGCGCCCGGGCCGCCAACCGGCCGCCGCGGGCCGGCAGCCGGACCACCCGCTCCCCCGTCGCCACCACGGCGCCGACCCGGTTGCCTCCGCGCACGGTGAGATACGTGACTGCCGCCAGCGCGGCCAGGGCAAGGTCGCGCTTCTCGCACATCGCGGTCCCGAAGTCCAGGCTGGCCGACAGATCCACCAGCACCCACGTTTCGAGCTCTCGATCGGCGACCGTGTCCCGGACGTGCGGGACGGTGGTCCGGGCGGTGACCGGCCAGTCCATCCGCCGCACGTCGTCACCCGGCCGGTACTCCCGCGACTCGCCGGCCTCGGTGCCGGGGCCGGGCAGCAGACCCAGGTGGTCTCCGTGCAGCAGGCCGTCCAGCCGCCGGGTCACCCGCAGTTCCAGCTTGCGCAGCACCGCTTCGGCCGGGTCGAGCGCCGTCCCGCCCCCCGGCAGTGCACCGCCTGGTGTCACGCCGGCCGCTCCTGCGCGGCCGGCGCCACCGGGGCGAGAGCCGGCGGCAGTGGATGCTGGCCGGCGGAAGGCGAGGACGGTCGATCGCGGCGGTCCGCGCTCTGCCGGGGACTGACCTGCGGCACAGGCACTGCGGCGAGGAAGCGACCGACGACCTGCTCGGCCGTGATCCCGTCCGCCAGCGCGTCGTAGGACAGCACCAGGCGGTGCTGCAGGACGTCAGCCGCGACGTCGGTGACGTCCTGGGGCAGCGCGTAGTCCCGGCCGCGCATCAGCGCCAGCGCCCGGCCGGCCGCGACGATGCCCAGCGATGCCCGCGGGCTCGCACCGTAGGCCACCAGATCAGCCTGGTCGGGCAGCCCGGCGGCGCGGGGGTCCCGGGTGACCAGCACGAGTCGCACGGCGTAGTCGACCAGAGCCGAATGCACGAAGACCCGATCGGCCGCCCCCTGCAGGCGCAGCAGGTCGGCAGGTCCGAGCACTTGCTCGGCCCGCGGCGGGTCGACCCCCATCCGATAGACGATTTCGCGTTCCTCCACCGCTGTCGGGTAGCCGACCACGACCTTCATCAGGAATCGGTCCCGCTGCGCTTCCGGCAACGGATACACGCCCTCGGACTCGATCGGGTTCTGGGTGGCGAGAACCAGGAATGGGGCCGGCACGGGGTAGGTCGTGCCCCCGATCGAGACCTGGCGTTCGGCCATCACCTCCAGCAGCGCCGATTGCACCTTGGCCGGCGCCCGGTTGATCTCGTCGGCGAGCACGAAGTTGGCGAAGACCGGGCCGAGCTCGACGTCGAAGGCTTCTGCGGAGGCCCGGTAGACGCGGGTGCCGACGATGTCGGCCGGCACCAGATCCGGGGTGAACTGCAAGCGGGCGAAGCTGCCCCCGGCCACCGCCGCGAGGGTCTCCACCGCGAGGGTCTTGGCCACCCCCGGGACTCCCTCGAGCAGGCAATGTCCCCGGGCCAGCAGACATACGAGCATGCGCTCGATCATCCGATCCTGACCGACGATGACGCGCTTGACCTCGAAGAGGGCTCGCTCGAGTCGGGCCGCGTCCTGCGCCGGCGTCGCCGGCGATCCAGCCGGCTCGCTCATTCGGTCTCCTCGATGCGGAACCCGACCTTCATCGTCACCTGGAAGTGTTCGACCTGGCCGTCGACGATGTGCCCGCGGATCTCAGTCGCCTCGAACCAGTCCAGGTTGCGCACCGTGCGACTGGCCCGCGACACGCCATTTCGGATTGCCTGGGCGATGCTGTCGCTGCTGGTTCCCACGATCTCGGTGACCCCGTACGTACGATCGGCCATCCGGCGCTCCTCTCGGCTCATTTCTGAGTCTGCCGTACGGCACCGTAAGGCGCCGGTGAGTTCGCTGCGCCGTCGCAGTCGTTCAGAAACCCGCCGTCGACTCGGAGTCTTCGTAGCCCCGTACGGAGGGGTCGGCGGACAGGCAGGCAACCAACTTGGACCGGGCTGGAAGGCTCAACCCCGACACGTCGAAGCGCAGTGGGTAGCGGCGGTTGGTTGCCGTTTTCGGGCCCGGGGGCAACGCCCGGGCGCCACCGACGCGATCGCATTTGGCCCGCACCCGGCCCACGTCTGACGGAGCCGGGTCGGGTACGAAAACGACGACGACGTAACGGTGCGCCAGGGTCTGGCCAGCCGTGCCGCATCCGCTAGGGATGGCAGCCAAGGTCATGGCGGCCAACACCCATCTCGCGCCCCGGCGCAGCGCCGCGGTGTGCACGACCGCCAGGCTAGTGAGCAATACCCTGTCCCGGTGGACCAGGCGCTGTATCCGACCGACGTGGCCTGGCGGCCGGTCTCCCCGCGACTGGTCGTGGTCCGACGCGCCGGCGCATTGCCCCTCCTGCTGCTGCTGGGTACCGGGTTGTGCGTCGCCGTGGCGCAGGCCGGCGCCGCCTGGCTGGCCGTACCCGCGGTCGGGGTGGCCATCCTGCTGCTGATCGGCTGGGCCTGGTGGGCGATCGGCCGGGCCTGCCGTTCGTGGGGTTATGCCGAGCGGGAGAACGACCTGCTGGTCCGGCACGGCTTGCTGGTGCGCAGGTTGTCCGTCGTGCCCTACGGTCGGATGCAGTTCATCGACGTCACGGCCGGCCCGGTCGACCGGCGCCTGGGTATCGCGACCGTGCATCTGCACACGGCGGCAGCCGCCAGCGACGCGCGCATCCCGGGGCTACCGGCCGGCGAGGCGGCCCGGCTGCGGGACCGGCTCGCCGCACTTGGCGAGGCCCGCGCGGCCGGCCTGTGACCCAGCCGGCCCCCGACACCACCGCGGTTGCCGCCCCGCTGCACCGGCTCCATCCCCTGACCCCGCTGCTGCGCGGCTTCAAGTTCTTCGGCGCCGTGGTCGCGCTGGTATCTGTGCGGGAGCTGTCCAGCCTCGGTGTGCGCCGGGCGCTGTATGCGCTGCCGGTCGTCATCGCGGCCGCCTTCCTGATGGCGTACGTCTCCTGGCGATTCACCTGGTACCGGGTGGAGGGCCGCGAGTTGCACGTCGAGTCAGGCGTGTTCTTTCGCCGCTCCCGCCGGGTCCCGCTGGAGCGGGTGCAGGCCGTGGACATCGTTCGTCCCCTCGTCGGGCGGGCCCTGGGCTTGGCCGAGTTGCGGTTGGAGGTGGTCGGCCGCGGGGCAACCGAGGCACCGCTGGCCTACCTGCGTGAGGACGAGGCGCACCGGCTGCGGGCCCGGCTGCTCGCGCTCGCTGCGGGTGTCGAGGAGCACGCGCCGGCGCCCGCGGAGACGGTACTGGCCACCGTGCCCACCCGCGATCTGGTGGTCTCTGTGCTGCTGCTCTTCCAGGTCGTCGTTGGGCTACCGGTCCTGGCCGTCCTTGCCACCGGCCTGCTTCTGGTCGACATCCGGGTGTTCCTCGGCACGCTGCCCGCCCTCGGCTCCATCGCGTACGGGATGGGCCGTACCGCGCTCCGCCGGGTGCTGACGGAGTACGGCTTCACGCTGGCCCAGTCCCCCGACGGGTTGCGCCTGCGCCACGGCCTGCTGGAAACGCGGGCGCAGACCGTGCCGCCGGGTCGGATCCAGGCGGTCCGGCTGGTCCAGCCGGTTCTGTGGCGCCGGCCGGACTGGGTCCGGGTGGAGGTGGACGTAGCCGGCTACGGCGGCGGTGAGCAGGAGCAGCTCGCCACCCGAGCGCTGCTGCCGGTCGCGCCACGCGCGCTCGCCGAGTGGCTGGTCCAGCGGATACTCGGCCCGGTCGACATCCAGGCGCTGGCCGACCGTGGTGTTCCGCGGCGAGCCCGGTGGTGCGACCCGGTGCAGTGGCGGCAGCTCAAGCTGGGCCTGACCCCGCGCCTCCTCGTCGTGCGCCGTGGCCGGCTGCGCCGGATGGTCGACCTGATCCCGCTGGCGAAGGTCCAGAGCATCCGGCTGGTGCAGGGGCCGCTACAGCGCAGGCTGCGGCTGGTCTCCGTACACGTCGACACGGCCGGCCGGCACCTGTCCACCGACGCAGCACACCGCGATGCCGCGGAGGGAGCATCGCTCGTCGACGAGATCAGCGCTCTGGCGCGGGTCGAGCGCGAGTTGCGCCGTGCGCCGGCGGCGAAGGATCAGTAGGGCCGGGTGCCCAGCGGGAGCAGTCCGTCGTAATACATGACGTGCACCCGCACCGGAATACCCTCGGTCGGCGCCTCGACTATCGAGCCGTTGCCGATGTACATGGCCACGTGGTGGATCCCGCTCGGTGAGCCATTGCTGGAGTAGAAAACCAGGTCACCGGGGGCTAGGGCACCGATCGAAACATGCGGCCCCGCGTCGTACTGGTAACCGCTGAAGTGCGGCAGGTAAACGCCGGCATGCGCGTAGGCCCACAGCGTCAGCCCGGAACAGTCGTAGGCGTCCGGGCCCGCCGCTCCCCACACATATGGCTTACCCAACTGGGACAAGGCAGCGTTGACGGCGATGGCCGCGATGTCCCCGCGCACCCGGGGGGCCGGTCCGGTGTAGCCGCCGGCAAAGCCGGCCGACGATCCGCCGGACGATGCGTGGGTGTCGCTCCGCCGGGCCGCTGCTGCCGCCGCCGCCGCCGCCGCAGCCGCTGCCCGGGCATCGGC
>JALZAK010000188.1 GCA_030948385.1 Actinomycetota bacterium | reverse complement strand
CCGACCCGGCAATCTCCGCCGGCTGGCCGCCGAAAACGGCAGCGATGAGATAGCCGACCTGCTCGGCCGCCTGGCCGACCCGTGGCAGCAGCCGGCCGAGCTGACCCGGCTCGATCAGCTCGATCTCGACTTCCGCCGAGATCAGCACCATGTCGCCGTAGAGAGCACACTGCATCTGCTGCAAGCCGAGATTCACGTCGTTGATCTCGCGCAGCAGCGCCGCGCTCTTGCGCACCCGCTTCGCGGCCGGCGCCCACAGTCGCAGCAGCGGCGGATCGTGATCGAGGATCGGCCGGGCCCACACCACGGTGTCCCCCACCGCCACGCCGAAGTCGCCGTCGGCATCGGCTTCGATGGCCGGCAGGCCGAAGTCGCGGCGCAGCGACCGCTGCACATGGTGGGTCAGCGCGTCGGCGTAGGTCACTGGCCCTCCTCATCGGAATAGTCCGGCCGCGCCAGCCGCCCGCCGTAGACCGCCACCAGCGCCGGACCCTCCCCGTGGGCCGCCGATCCCACCTCGTCGCAGGTGCAGGACAGCTCCTCCAAGGCCAGCGTCTCCCCCACCAGCACCGCCGCGAACACCACCTTGCGATCCGCCCAGAAGGCCCGGAAATGCGCTGCCCGCGCATTGATGCCGTTGAGCGCCTCGTACAACCCCGGGTCGGCGTCGACATCGTCGAGAACGATCGCGCTGACTTCGACGTGCGGCTGCGCGAGCTCGGCAAGCACCCGCACCTGGTAGACCGCGCTGCGGTGTGCGACCGCGATCTCCCCGGCAGAACCGACCCTGAGCTCGTCTGTCTCCAGCATCCGCTCACACAGCGCCTCGACGTGCGACTGCACCACATTCCCCTTGCTCATGCACTCACCTCTAGAACCGAGAGTGCCACAGGGGTACGACGTTTTTTCTGTGCCCAGAAGGCCCCGCACCGCAGAGCCCCGAGTCGCTTTGCCGGCGTACGTAGCGAATTGCCGTTCCGCGCTGCCGCGCCGTCCGCCGCCACCTCTTGTCGCCGGCTGATCATCCGGTGCAGACTCGGCGCCCGGGGCGCGACAACCGGGAGCCCGGCGTGGATGGTGGCACCGCACGGCGCCGAGATGGCCGGGTGGACGGTTCCTGATGGCCGACGCCCTGGACACCATGCGCAACAACGGGGTCGGTGACCCGCTCCCGCGCGAGCTGGAGCAACAACTGCAGGCGCTGGGGATCCACGACGTCACCAGCACCACCAACGGCGACGTCACGATCGTCCGCGCGACCGTTGTCGGCGCGAGTGACCGGGGTTTGCCACAGCTCGGCACGTTGCCGTTGCAGGCCCCGGGCCTGTCGAGCGGGCTGCACGTGCAGTTGGCCGTACGACGGGCAAACGCGACCGCGCCGGCGACCCAGTGGGCGCTCGATCTCGACCTGGACCGGGTATCCCTACTCGTTCCCGGGTTGCGGCCGGCGCGCGAACGCCGCGACCCCGCCCGGGCGACCCGACTGGAGGACGAGCCGAGCCGGACCGACGTTCGGGTGGTCGGTCGGGGCGTCCTGCGCATCGCGGCGAGCGGCGGCGGCACTCCGGAAGTCAGCCTGATCGACGCGCTCGACGACACTAACCCTTTCGGCCCGCATGGACCGGTGGTCACCCTCGGCTTCGAGCCGCCCAGCTTCTTTATCGGATCCTCGAGCTTCGGCTTCACCGTCGACGAGCTGACCTACGACGAGTCGACGAACATCAGCCCCGCGCCCAAGCCGCCGGCCTGGCGCGGGCTGGCCCTGCGCCGCGCGACGCTCTTCCTGCCGCCGGGTGCGCCGCTGCTCGGCGACATCAGCCTCGGCGTGCAGAACGTGTTCCTGGGCGACCCGGTGGGAGTCGAGGGCACCGCGTTCCTCGAGTTCGGCGGCGCGGCCGACACACCGCTTGCACTCGTCGTGGAGCAGGAGACGACGCCGGGGACCTGGCAGGCGCTGGCGATCTCGGCGATCGGCGATGCCAGCGCGCGGCAGGACCGGATCAGCGCCACCCTGCAGGGCACCCAGCCGCCCAGCGCCCGGGTGCGCGCACGCCTGACGACCACGCCGGTCGGCACCGTGACGTGGCGACTCCCCGGCGGTCAGACCGACCCGGCCGGCTTCGACGTGATGCCCGGCGACGCGCTCGAGGTGCGCCTCGGCGACGCGGCACCGACGACGTGCGAGTTCACCGGCACCTGGTCCGCGCCGCCCACCATCGACCTCACCCTCGGCGGAGCCACCTGGCCGAGCGTCACCAGTGTCAGCGGGACGGCGGCCGACCTGGCCGGCGCCGGCTTCAGTCACTCCGCAGCCACCGACGGGCCGTACGCGTGGCGCTGGGACGACGCCGCGGAGATGGCCGGCGCCACGGCCGGCATGCCGGCGGGGGTGCGGGTGCGTACGTACGTGCTGGCCTTGCGAAAGGGTGGCCGGACCGTCCGGCGGGTCCGGGTCGAGATCCGCCAGGCCGGGCGGGTGCTGGTCGGCTGCCGCGCCGGCACCTTCACCACCGGTGGCGGCAGCACCGGCACGCCGGTCGGAATCGTCGACGTGTCCGGCACCTACGGCCTGATCCCCTGGCACACCGCGGGGACGTTGAGTCGCGCGCTTCCCGCGGCCACGGTCGCCGCCGGCGCAGTCACCGTCGGGCAAGGCACGGTGGCCGAGGTCGTGACGGAGGCGACCTCCGGCACCGGCGCCCCTCCGCCGGCCCCGTCGACGGACCCCGTAGCGATCCGCAGCCACGTCCAGTTCGTCTACGACTCGGCGGAGCTGGCCCCGGCCGGCAGCGTATGGATCGGCGAGCAGCAGCAGGAGCTCGGGCAGCTGCAGGCGTGGGTGCAGAGCCTCGGTGCGGCCGCGAAGTTCGCCGTAGTCGGGCGCTGCGACGACCTGAGCTCGACCATCGACATCAACACCACCGCCGACACCTACAACCGCGACCTCGCAGTCCGCCGGGCGGAGGCCACCCGCGACCTGCTCGGCGGTGCCGGGGTCGATGCCGGCCGGGTGGCGGTCCGCGGGGAGCAGTCCTCGTGGTCCACGGCGCCCCCGGCACCGACCACCGGCACGCTGCCCACCGAGGCGACCGACATCTCTTGGCAGGCGCGGGCGACGCCGGAGTACAAGTCGTGGGCGCGGCCGTACCCGCGCGACGACGGCCACCGGGTCGCGCTGCGCCGCGGCGACATCTACGCCTACGACATCGCACCCACGTCGACCGCCACGCCGCCCGCGCAGGACACGGCCACCCTCGACCCGGCCCGACTGCGCGCCCTGGTGCCCGGCGCGGATCCGACCACGGTGAGCGGCGCCGTCGTGCCGGCGCCGCCGCACGGGCGGCCGCAGTACCGCGTGCGGATCGAGGTCGAGTGGAACGACCCGACCGCACACGGCCTCGGTGACGCGGTGCCGATCCGCGCCGAGGCACTCGTGCAATGGCCGGGCACGACCACGCTGCGACTGCCTGACGGCGGCACCGCACCCGTGACGCGCCCCGAAGACGCCACCACCACGACGACTCCCGTGTGGACACTGCGCGGCCGCTGGGCGCACGACCGCACCGCCGGCTCCGACGACTTCACCCTGAGCCTCGACGTCGCCGGCAGTCCCACCGGCATCGTGCAGGTCCGCAACAAGGTGCTGGCCGCTGCCACCGGCCTTGCGCCGGCCGTCATCGGCGCGGCCAGCAATCCGACCGGCAGCGACGCCGCTTTGGTCGGCGCACTGATCACCGCGATCGGCACCGCCGCCAGCGTGCTGCTGCGCGACGGCAGCCGGACCGTGGTCACCGGTATCACCATCGATCACTTGCACCGCGGCGCCGACGCCGGCAGCCGCACCCGGCTGACCGTCGACTACACCGTCGAGCTCAGCGTCGATGTGGCCGGCTCCGGGCTGCCGATTCACGTCTCGACCCGGCCGGACAAGCCGATGAAGCTGCACTACCGCGGCGTCGGGGTCGTCGTCGACACGGCCGCGGCCAACTGGTGGGACGGCGTCGGCCTGGTCGTTGGCAACGTGGTCCCCGAGATCGTCGACCCGGGCAGCTGGCAACTCGGGTCGCCGCTGGACGACCTGCTCCGCGTGACGGGGACGCGCGCGGGGTCGCAGAGCTCGTGGCTCGAGGTCGACCTGGCGCTGTCGCTGGATCTCGGTGTCGTCACCTTGAGCAACGCGACCGTCCGCGTCGTCTTCGGTCCCGGCGGCATCCAGGGCGTGGAGCTGCGCGGGTTGCGCGCCGGCGTCGACATCCCGGCGACGCTGAAGGGCGAGGGCGCGCTGGACGTCAGCGGCGGGGTCGTGCACGCCGGCATCCAGCTCGAGATCGTGCCGCTCAAGGTCGGCGCGCTGGCCGACCTCTCACTCGGGCCGGCCGGCTTCGTCGAGCTGACCATCGGGGTGCGCTTCCCGGCGCCGATCCCGTTCGCCAACTCCGGCCTCGGCCTGTTCGGCGTGATCGGTCGCTTCGTGACGAACGGCGAGCGAGACATCACCGCGAACGCCGACCCGGTCGAGCGCGAGCTCGGCTGGCTGGCCAAGTCGCCACCGAAGTACCGCCCGCATGCCGGGCAGTACGCCCTCGGCCTCGGCGCCTCCATCGGCACGGTGCCCGACCTGGGCTTCACCTTCCACGCGCTCGGCATGATCACCGTCGAGTTCCCCCGGCCGGCGGTCATCTTCGCGATCATCGCCAAGATCCTCGACAGCCCGGCGCCGATCCCGTCGGACACCGTCGGCCGGCCGGGCTACGGCCTGTCCATCATCGGGCTGGTCGTCATCGACGACACCGCGGTGACCCTGGCGCTGCGCGGTCACTACGAGATCCCGGGCATCCTCATCCTCGACGTGCCGGTCGGCGCGTGGTTCCCGTACGCGCAGCCGACCGCGTCCTACGTCCACGTCGGCACCGACAATCAGCCAGGCCGCGAAGGGGCGCCGGTGACGCTGACGCTGCTGCCCGGCATCCTCGACGTGCGGGTCTGGGCGTTCGTCATGGTGCACGGCAACGGCATCACACCCGGGCTGCAGGGCAACGCCGACTTCGTCTTCGGCGGGTTCGCGATCGGCTTCGGCGCCGGCTGGGAGATCAGCTGGTCGGCCGGGCCGATCAAGCTCAGCGCGTCGGCGACGGTGCTGGCCGGCTTCGGCACCAGCCCGCTGTTCCTGGCCGCCGGCATCTGGGTGCGCGGCGAACTCGACCTGGTCGTGCTCAGCATCGCCGCCCGCGGCGAGATCACCCTCAAGACCGACGGCCACCGCACCGACCTGCACGGCAAGTTCTGCGGCGAGGTCGACTGCTTCTTCTTCTCCATCTCCGGCTGCGTCGAGATCAACGTGTCGGCGACGCTGGGCGCCCTCGACCCGCCGCCGAGCCCGATCGCCGGCGTCGACCTGGTCGCCCGCCTCGGCCACGCCGTCGCCAAAGCGGTCACCGGCGGCAGCGCGCCCACCGTGTGGCCGGACACGGTCCCGGTCATCCACTTCGGACACACCGTGGACAACGCGGTCAGCGGCGGCGACTTCAAGGTCGGTACGCCGATGCCCGGTCCGGTGTGGAACGGGTCGCGCGACCTGAAGTACGCGTTCCGGCTGACCGGGGTGCGGCTCGAACCAGTCAGCGGGCCGCCGCTGACCCCGCCGGCCGGCACCCAGTTCGACACCGCCTGGTGGTGGCCGGGGGTGCGCTCGACCACCAAGCCGCCGTGGCTGTCGGCCAACGAGAGCGAACCGCGCGACCTCGCCTTGCTCTCCTGGGAGCCGTGGACCGGGCTGCTGCCGCTCACCGAGCCGGGCGGCTCCCCCGCCGACCCGGGAAAGCTGGTCGGCGACGTCTGCGACCCGGTGGCGAAGGCCGACCCGGTCTGCCTGCCCGGCGCCCTCGGCCGGCCGGCCGGGCCGGGCGCGGTGGTGCTCCCCCAGGACCCGGCCG
>JALZAK010000186.1 GCA_030948385.1 Actinomycetota bacterium | reverse complement strand
ACTTCCGCCTGCGCGCTCGCCTCGCCGGCGCGGGCCGCCCTGCTGGGCAGCGTCGCAGCGTGCGAGTCGGCGCATCTGGTGATGTTGCGGTGACCGCCGCGATCGACTCGCTCCAGCGTGCCCTGGCAGCCGAACACGCCGCGGTCTGGGGCTACGGGCTGGTGGGCGCAACGCTACCGCCCGCCCAGCAGCCGCTGGCCGCTTCGGCCGACCAGGCGCACCGCGCACATCGGGATGCACTGGAGGAGTCGCTGCGGGCCCGCCGGGCCACGCCGGTCGCCGCGGCCGCCTCGTACCAGCTGCCCTTTCCGGTCACCGACCCGCAGGCCGCCCGCGCCCTGGCGGCGCATCTGGAGCAGGGCAGCGCGGCCAACTGGTACGCAGTTCTCCCGGCCGTGTCCGCGCCGGCAGACCGGCGCCTCGCGGTCTCGGCCCTGACCGACGCGGCGACCCGGGGGCTGCAATGGCGCCTGATGCTGCCGGGTCAGCCTTCGACGGTTCCGTTCCCAGGAGCCTGAGGGCCGCCGTCGTCCCGCCAGGACTCCACCAGGGGCAGCAGGTCGGCCAGTCGTTGAATGGTCGCGTCGGGCTCCACGTCGTGCGCCGGCACCGCGCTGTGCGGCACCAGAACCGCCCGCATGCCCACCGCCTTCGCCCCGCTGATGTCGTCGAAGAGCCGATCCCCGACGAACACCACCCGAGCGGGATCGGGAACGCCCACCGCCGCCATCGCGGCCCGGAACGCCTCAGGATGGGGCTTGGTGTAAGGGATCTCGCTGGAATAGACGGCACCGTCGATCAGGTCGAGGACACCGTCGCGGGCGAAGACCTCTTCGTGATGCTCGCGCGGCCAGAGCGTGTTGGACAGCACGCCGATCCGGATCCCGAGGCCGCGCAAGGACATCAGGAGTTCGGGAACGTCCTCGTCGAGATAGGTGTGCGGTGTCCAGAAGTCCAGATACGCACGCATCGCCGCGCCATGCCGGTCACTGCCGGTCCGGACGCCGGCCCGCGCAAGCAGGTCATCGAGGGTTCCGCTGCGCTGGTGCTGCTCGGCCCGGCGCCAGGCCTCGACCTCCTCATCGCGCAGGGCTCGCGCCAAATCGTCGGCGTTCGCCGGGTCGTAGACCGCCGCATAGGCGCGCCACTGCTCGACCAGGTCGATGGTGTGCCACGGCGTCAGGGTGCCGCCCCAGTCGAACAGGACGCCATCGACTCCGCTCACCCGGGCGCCGTCAACCGGCTGGTCAGTTCCCCCAGTTCGACGTCCGTGCGTTCCCCGCTACGCCGGTCGCGGACCTCGACGATGCCCTCGCCCAGCCGCCGGCCCACCACCACGATTGTCGGTATGCCGAGTAGCTCGGCGTCGGTGAACTTCACCCCCGGCGACGTCCCGGTCCGGTCATCGACCAGGATGCGCAGGCCGGCCGACTCGAGTTCGGCCGCCAGCGCGAGCGCGGCCTCGATCTGATCGCCCTTACCGGCGGCCACTATGTGCACGTCCGCCGGCGCGACCTCGGCCGGCCAGCACAAGCCCTGTTCGTCGAGGGTCTGCTCGGCCAGCGCTGCAACCGCCCGGGAGACGCCGATGCCGTAGGAGCCCATGGTGATCCTGATCGGCTTACCGTCGGACCCCAACGCATCCAGCCCGAAGGTGTCGGCGAACTTGCGGCCGAGTTGGAAAATGTGCCCGATCTCGATCCCCCGCGAGATCACCAGCGGAGCGCCGCAGCGGGCGCATCGGTCGCCGTCGCGGATCTCGACCGCGCCGATCTCACCGTCGGGATGGAAGTCGCGGCCGCGGACGACGAACGCGGCGTGGCGGTCGGCCTCGTTGGCTCCGGTGACCCAGGCGCTGCCCGGGACCACCAGCGGGTCCACCAAGTAGCGCACCTTCAACTCGGCCAGGGCCTGCGGGCCGATGTAGCCCTTCACCAGCCCCGGCTCCCGGGCCAGGTCGGCCGGCTCCGCCTGGGATACCTCGACCGGCTCGAGTTGGCCGGCCAGCCGCTTGAGGTCGATGTCACGGTCACCGGGCACGCCGACGACGAGGAGTTCCCACTCGCCGGCTCCGGGCTGGTGCGTCTTGAGCACCACGTTCTTCAGCGTGTCCGCCGCAGTGAACTCCCGGCCCAGGTCCTGATCGGCCAGCGCGGCGACCAGCGTGGCGATCGTCGGTGTGTCCGGGGTCTCGAGCACCCGGGCCGGCGGTTGGCCGGCCAGATCCTGCGCAACCGGCACCGCAATCTCCACCGCCTCGGTGTTCGCCGCGTAATCACATGCGGTGCACTGGACGAAGGTGTCTTCGCCGTACTCAGCCGGCGCGAGGAATTCCTCCGAAGCGGAGCCACCCATGGCGCCGGACACGGCGAACACGATCCGGTATGCCAAGCCGAGTCGCTCGAAGATCCGGATGTAGGCCACCCGGTGCAGGTCGTACGCCGCCTGCAGGCCGGCGTCGTCGAGGTCAAAGGAGTACGAGTCCTTCATCACGAAC
Organism: Actinomycetota bacterium; assembly: GCA_030948385.1. Lineage (GTDB taxonomy): Bacteria > Actinomycetota > Actinomycetes > Mycobacteriales > QHCA01 > QHCA01. The sequence goes on along the minus strand of JALZAK010000186.1, from coordinate 36,165 downwards.
TCGCGGCCGCGCACGACGCCGGCGCGCGGCCGCGCCTCATCGCGATACTTGTTCTGGATCTGGAAAAGCACCAGTGGGAAGTCCTTGTAGGAGCTGTACTCACCCTTGACCAGCAGGGTAAAGAGCTCTTCGTGGGTCGGGGCGAGCAGGTACTCGGCGTGCCTGCGGTCCTTGAGCCGGAACAGCACGTCGCCGTAGTCGGCCCACCGGCCGCTCGCCTCGAAGATCTCCTTCGGGATCAGGGCCGGGAAATGCACCTCCTGCGCACCGATGCGCGCCATCTCCTCGCGCACGATCCGTTCGATGTTGCGCAGTACCAGGTATCCCAGAGGCAGCCAGGAGTACACGCCAGGTGCCACCCGGCGGACATAGCCGGCGCGAACCAGCAGCCGGTGGCTGGGCAGTTCGGCGTCGGCCGGGTCCTCGCGCTTGGTGCGCAGGAACAACGTCGACATCCGCAACAGCACGGCGCCTCCTGTGATCTGCGGAGCGGGCCGGGCCAGGGTATCGGGGAGCCATGCTGTTCCCCGCGGGGTTTTCGCCGGGCAGCTCAGAAGAGCACGGACATGAACGTTCCGGCCGAGGTGAAACCGACCCGCTCGTAAGCCCGCCGGGCGGGCAAGTTGTGTGCATTCACATAGAGGCTGACGGCCGGCGCGACGGTGCCCAGGGCGTCTGCGACAACGGCGGCGATGCCGGCGGTACCCAACCCCCGGCCGCGCAGCCGCGGGGTCACCCACACTCCCTGCACCTGGCAGATCTGCGGCGTCACGGCCCCGATCTCGGCCTTGAACAACACCTCACCATCTTCGATGCGGGCGTAGGAGTGTCCACATACGACCATCTCGGTGACCCGGCTGCGGTAGGCGGCACCTCCGTCCGGCCCGACCGGCGACACCCCGACCTCCTCGGTGTACATCGCCACGCAGGCCGGCATCAGGGCGTCGAGTTCGGACAGTTGCACCCGGCGGACCGCGGCGTCGGCGGCCACTGCCGGCATGGCAGACGTGACGAGCAGCGGTTGCGCCGGCCGCACGTCGCGGGCCGGTGTCCAGGCGGCCCGGACCCCAGCCCAGATGATCTCGACGGCCTCGTGCCGGCCGAGAATGGACGAGCACACGCGGCCCTGCCGGGCGGCTTGTGCGGCGAAGGCCGCCGCGGCAGCCGGCGTGGCGGAGACCGGGATCAGGTTGGCCCCCCAGTAGCACAGCGACTCGATCGAGCCGGAATCGCTATAGCCCCACACCTGGGCCCCGAGTCGCGCGTACTCGAACCCCGCTGTCCGGATCCGGGCCGCGACGAACACGTTGCCCACCGGGTCGGCATCGAGCACCTCTTGGGCGGCACCGGCGTCGCGGTCGTCGAGCACCCGGACGCCGGCCGTCATCAAGCCGGTCATGCGGCTAGGAGACCGTCACGCTGGGCGGCCCGTGGGGGGAGTCCCCGCTGCCCATCTGCTCGGCCAGCCGCATCGCCTCGGCGATCAGTGTCTCGACGATCTGGGACTCGGGGACCGTCTTCACCACTTCGCCCTTGACGAAGATCTGGCCCTTTCCGTTGCCCGAGGCGACCCCGAGATCGGCCTCACGCGCCTCGCCCGGGCCGTTGACCACGCACCCCATCACGGCGACCCGCAGCGGCACCTCCAGGCCCTCCAGCCCGGCCGTGACCTCCTCGGCCAGCTTGTAGACGTCGACCTGGGCCCGCCCGCAGGACGGGCACGAGACGATCTCCAGGCCACGCTCCCGAAGCCCCAGTGACTCCAGGATCTGGTTGCCCACCTTGACTTCCTCCACCGGCGGCGCCGACAGGGACACCCGGATCGTGTCGCCGATCCCCTCGGCCAGCAGCGCCCCGAAGGCCACCGCGGACTTGATCGTGCCCTGGAAGGCCGGCCCCGCCTCGGTGACGCCCAGGTGCAACGGGTAGTCGCAACGTCCGGCCAGCAGCCGGTAGGCGTTGATCATCACGACCGGATCGTTGTGCTTCACCGAGATCTTGATGTCGCGATAGTCGTGCTCCTCGAACAGCGAGCACTCCCACAACGCCGATTCCACCAGTGCCTCCGCGGTGGGCCGGCCGTACTTCTGCAGTAGCCGGCGGTCCAGCGAGCCGGCGTTGACCCCGATCCGGATGGAGATGCCGGCGTCCTTCGCGGCCCGCGCGATCTCGCCCACCTTGTCGTCGAACTTCTTGATGTTGCCCGGATTCACCCGCACGCCGGCACAGCCGGCGTCAATGGCGGCGAACACGTATCGCGGCTGGAAGTGGATGTCGGCGATCACCGGGATCTGCGAGTGCTTGGCGATCTCGGGCAGCGCCTCGACGTCGTCGGTGTCCGGCACGGCCACCCGGACGATCTGGCAACCGGTCGCGGTGAGCTCGGCGATCTGCTGCAGAGTGGCATTGACATCCGAGGTCTTCGTCGTCGTCATCGACTGCACCGAGACGGGTGCGTCGCCTCCCACCAGCACACTGCCGACCCGGATCTGGCGGCTCTTCCGGCGGGTCGCCAGGTGTGGGGCCGGCGGCGCCGGCATACCGAGGCTGATGGTCACGGGAGCGTTCACGCCCTCACTGGAACGGGTTGGCGATCGGGTTGATCACGTCGGCGGCAATCGTCAGCAGCGAGATACCGCCGAAGATCACGACGAAGGCGTACGTGATGGGCAGCAGGCGGTTGTAATCGACCCGCCCCGGATCGGGCCGGCCGCGCCGGGCTGCCCACCAAGACCGGACCCGCTCGAACCAGACCACCGCGATGTGCCCGCCGTCGAGGGGCAGAAGCGGGAACAGGTTGAACACGCCGATGAAGAAGTTCAGCGAGGCAAGGATCCCCAGCATGCCCGATGTGGCACCCGGGCGCTTGGATGCGACGGCCTCCCCGCCGAGCCGGCTCGCGCCGACCACGCTGATCGGGCCACTGGCATCTCGCTTGTCACCGGCCAGCGCGCGGAACACCGCCGGCACCTTTTGCGGGAAGCGGGCGAGTGCGGCGAAGGTGCCCGTGACGAACTGCCCGACCGTCGAGCCGGTCCGCCCGACGGCGGCGACCGGGCCATACGTCACGGTGGCCGGGGGTTCGCGCTCGGCGATGCCCAAGGTGCCCACCGACTGCCGTTTCGTGGAGTTCGCCGACGCGGTCAGCGGAGGTCGTTGGGTGACGGCGGGGGTGACGTTGACCGTGTGGGTCCGGCCGGCCCGCAGGTAGGTGATGGCCACCGGGCCGGTGGTGGCCTTGCGGACCAGCCTGACCACCGCCTCCCATGTGGACGTTGATGTGCCGGCGACCGCGGTGATGCGATCCCCCGGCCGGAAGCCGGCGGTCTTGGCCGGCGCGACCGGATCGCCCGGCTTGCAGTCGCGCAGCTCGCCGGATGGTTTCGTCTCGTACTTCGTGATCACGCACGGCGAGATCGTGCCGATGACCGCGGGCAGCCGCTCGGGGTGCTGGAGCACGGGATTGGGCAGGCCGGTCCAAACGGCGGCGACGTAGATCAGCACGATGGCGATGCCGAAGTGGGTCAGCGAGCCGGCCGAGAGGACGAGGGTGCGCTTGGGCACCGATTGCCGCCAGAAGACCCGCCCCTCGTCGCCGGGTTCGACGTCGTCCTCGAGAGGGGTCATCCCGACGATCTTGACGAAGCCGCCGAACGGGAGTGCCTTGATGCCGTACTCGGTCTCGCCGCGCCGGAAGGACCACAACGTCGGCCCGAAGCCCAGGAAGTACCTGGTCACCTTCATCCCGAAGCGTTTCGCCGTCAGCATGTGGCCGGCTTCGTGCAGCATGATCGACACGCCGATGCCGAGCGCGGTGAGGATCACGCCCAGCGTGAAGGTCATGCCGCCTCTCCCTTGCTCAGCTCTCGGGCGCGGCGCCGCGCCCACTGCTCTGCCTGGACAACATCAGCGACCGACTGAGGGTTCCCGAACGCGGGGGCGTCGCCGAGCACCGCGGCCACCGTGTCCACGATGGCCAGGAACGGCAACCGGCCGGTCAGGAACGCCTCGACACACTCCTCATTCGCAGCGTTGAGCACCGCCGGTTGGCAGCCGCCGGCACTGCCGGCGGCGCGAGCCAGGTCGACCGCGGGGAAGGCCGCGGTGTCCAGCGGCTCGAAGTGCCAGTCCTGCACGCCGGCCCAGTCGAAGGCGCCGGCCGCGCCGGGCAATCGATCCGGCCAGGCCAGGGCGACGGCGATCGGCAGGGCCATGTCGGGCGGGCTGACCTGGGCCAGGGTCGAACCGTCCACGAACTCCACCAGCGAGTGCACCATCGACTGCGGGTGTACGACGACGTCGATGCAGTCGTAGCCGAGCCCGAACAGTTCGTGCGCCTCGATCAGCTCCAGGCCCTTGTTGACCAGCGTCGCGCTGTTGACGGTGACGACCGGCCCCATCTCCCAGGTCGGGTGTGCCAACGCCTGCGCCGGCGTGACGCCGGCCAGCTCTGCGCGGCTCTGCCCGCGGAACGGACCGCCGCTTGCGGTCAGGATCAGCCGGCGCACCTCGCCGGCGGCACCCCCGCGCAGGCATTGAGCCAGGGCCGAATGCTCGGAGTCGACCGGGACGATCTGCCCGGGTCGAGCCCGGGCGCGGACCAGTGGGCCGCCGGCCACGAGCGACTCCTTGTTGGCCAGCGCGAGAGTCCGGCCGGTGTCGAGGGCGGCCAGGGTCGCGGCCAGCCCGATCGAGCCGGTGATGGCGTTCAGCACTACATCGCAGGGCCAGCCGGCCAACTCCGCCACGGCGTCCGGCCCAGCGAGGATCTTGGGTACGCTGAACTCCCCCGCCGCGTAGCCGCGAGCCTGCGCGGCGGCATAGAACGCCAGTTGCAGATCCTGCGCCGCGCCGGCCCGGCCCACGGCCACGGCCGCCACGCCCAACGACAGCGCCTGCTCCGCCAGCAGGCCGGGGTGGGCGCCGCCGGCCGCGATCGCCACCACCCGGAGCCGGTCGGGATGCCGGCGCACCACCTCGATGGCCTGAGTGCCGACCGAACCGGTGGACCCGAGCAGCACCACGTCGCGGATCGTCACCGCTCCATCATCCCTCACCCCACCCGCCCGGCCCCCATGCCGACGATCAAGGACGAATGGTCGCTTGTAGAGATCGTTTGGCGACCATCCTCCCTTGATCGCGCGAGAAAGGGTGGCTCGGCCGTAGCCAGTCAGGCCTCGCGCGAGCCGCCGGCAGCGGTGCGTAACAAGTGATCGCGCTCGGCGATCTTGATCCGGTCCCGGCCTTGGGACCGGCCCAGCTCGATCTCGGCGCTGTCGATGGCCTGCCAGCCGTCCCACGTGACCACATCGACACCACGGCCGGCCAGCAGTTCCGGGATGGCGGCCGGCTCGCGGATGGGCGCCGGCGCTAAGCCGGGGGCATCTTCCAGCAGCGCCGCCACCGATTCCCGGGCGTCGCCCTTGTTGGTGCCGATGACGCCAGTCGGCCCACGTTTGATCCAGCCGGCAACGTACTCGCCGGGCGCCGGCACCCCGTCTCGCAGCACCCGGCCGGCGGCGTTGGGCACCACCCCGGTGGTCTCGTCGAACGGCAGGCCGGCCAGCGACAACCCGTGATAGCCCACCGAACGCAGCAGCATCTGGGCTTCGAGATCGCACTGCTCACCCGTCGGCACGGCATTACCGGTGCCGTCGAGCCGGCAGCGATCCAGCCGGACCCCGGCCACCCGCTCCTGGCCGAGCACCTGCGCCGGACGCAGTAGGAACCGCAGGTACAGCCGGCGCGGCCGACCGGCCGGCTGCCGCTCGGCCCAGGCCTGGAGCGCCTCGACGTTGCGCCGAACGCTCGGCTGCCGCTCGACGGCGGCCTGACTGGCTTCGTCGAGCTGAAGTTCGTCGGCGCGCACGATGACGTCGGCGTTGGTCAACTCACCGAGTTCGCGCAACTCCTTGGTGGTGAACTTGGCCTGCGCTGGACCGCGCCGGCCGATCATGTGCACCTCCTCGACCCGGCTGCTGGCGAGCACGTCGAGGACGTGGTCGGGCAGGTCGGTGCTGCGCAACTCGTCGGCGGTCTTGGCCAACACCCGGGCCACGTCGACCGCGACGTTGCCCACACCGATCACGGCAACGCTGCTCGCCTCGAGGGTGAAGCGGTCCAGCACGGAGTCGGGGTGCCCGCTGTACCAGGCGACGAACTCGCGGGCCGAGAACGTCCCGGGCAGATCCTCCCCGGGGACGCCCAGCTGCCTATCGATGGCCGCGCCGTAGGCGAGAACGATGGCGTCGTAGTGCCGGTGCAGGTCATCGAGGGTGAGATCGCGCCCCACGTCGATATTGCCCAGGAAGCGCACCCCAGGACGCTCGAGCACCTCTCGCAGGGCCAGGATGATCGATTTGATCTTCAGGTGGTCGGGAGCCACCCCGTACCGGACCAAACCGTAGGGACAGGGCAACCGGTCGAGGACGTCGACGGCGACGTCGCCGCGCTGCAGCAGCGCGTCCGCGGCGTAGATTCCGGCCGGTCCCGATCCCACGACCGCCACCCGCAGCACGTGCCCACTCTGCCCTACCCCGCAGCCCGGCCGGTGTCGGGGCGCTGGGTTTCGTACGCTGCCGCGGTGACCCCGCTCGCCGCCCTGGCCGTACTGGCGGCCGGGTTGGTAGCCGGCGCGGTGAACACCATCGTGGGCTCGGGCTCGCTCGTCACATTCCCGACGCTGCTTGCGGTCGGATACCCCCCCGTGCTGGCAAACGTGTCGAACACCGTCGGCCTGGTGCCCGGCTCGGTCAGCGGGGCGCTCGGCTATCGCCGGGAACTGGCCGGGCAGCGCCGGCGCTGCGTGGTTTTCGGCTGCTGCTCCGCGCTGGGCGCGATCACCGGCGGGTTCCTGCTGCTGCGGCTGCCCGGCCGGGTCTTTGCCGCGATCGTGCCGGCGCTCATCGTGCTGGCGTGCGTCCTCATCGCACTCCAGCCGCGACTCAAGCGCCCGGCCGGCTCGGGGTCGCCGGGGAGAGGACGGCTGGTCGGCGGTCTGGTCGGCGTGTACCTGACCGGCGTGTACGGCGGGTACTTCGGCGCGGCGCAAGGCGTCATCCTGGTCGCGTTGCTCGGCATCGTCGTCGACGACGGCCTGCAGCGGATCAACGCGCTGAAGAACGTGCTGGCGGCAATCGTCAATGGCGTTGCCGGCGTGCTGTTCATCCTCCTCACCCACATCGCTTGGCTGCCGGCGGGCCTGATCGCAATCGGCTCGGTGGCCGGCGCGCTGATCGGCGCACGGGTCGGCCGGCGAATCCCCGACCCGGTGCTGCGCTGGACCATTGTCGCCGTAGGCACCGTCGTCGCGATCGTGTTGTTCGTCCGGCTCTGAGCCGCCGGTGACCGGCTGGGCCGTGGCAGAATGCCGCCGTGGTCACCTCACCTGATCAGCTCAAGCCGGGACACTCCGGGGCCGCTCGGGCGCTGGGGATCGGGTCGGCGGTCTTCCTGCTTCTCTTGCTGTTCGGCAACCACCGCAGCCACACCGAGAACCTCTGGCTGATCGTGCTCGCGATCGGACTGATCGGGATCTTCGTGGTGGACTGGGCGCTGCGCCGCAACGGCCTGCGGCGCTAGCCAGTCGTTGGGGGTCCGCAGACCGCCACGATGAGTCGCACCAACGCCTCCGCCGTCTGTTCTACCTCGGCCAGCGCGACGTGCTCGTCGGGAGCGTGCGCCTGGTTGGCCGCGCCGGCGCCGTAGCAGACGGCGGGTACACCGGCCCGGGTGAACAACCGCAGGTCGCTGCCGTACGGCGCACCGAGGACGGCGGCCGGCGCGCCGGCGACCCTCTCGTGTGCGGCCGACACCAGCCGCACCAGCGGCGAATCCGGTCCGACCTGCCCGGGTTGGAACTGGCCTCCGAAGAACTCCACCTCGGCCGGATGATCCGAGAGCCAGGGGTCCGCCGCGCAGGCCCGCGCTACCGCCTCGGACAGCTCCCGCCGGGCCGCCGCCACGTCCTCGTCGAGGGCGACACCGAGGCGACCCTCCGCCACGAGCAGGTCGGGAACGCTGGAGGGCCAGTCGCCGGCCCGCACCGTGCCGACGGACAACGGATATGGCGGATCGAGGTGACGCATCAGCGCGTGCGGGTCACGGTTTCGTCGCTCTTCCAGCGCGGCCAGCGCCGGCCAGATCGGCCAGAGCTTTTCCACCGCGCTGACCCCCTGCTTGCGCAGGCTGGCATGGGTGGCCCGCCCGCGGATCGTGAGCCGGAAGGTCAGAGCGCCGGCGCAGGCGCACACCACAACCCCGGACGTCGGCTCGGGGATGACCGCGAGGTCGCCGGTGTGGCCGCGCAGCAGGGTGGCGAAGGTGCCCAGGCCGCCGTCCTCCTCCCCGGCGACACTCTGCAGCTGGACCGACCGGCGCAACGGCACGGCCGCGCTGCGCACGGCCCGGACCGCGGCCAGTGCGGCCACCAGGCCGGCCTTCATGTCCACTGCACCCCGCCCGTACACCGACTCCCGGCCGTCGGTGCCGGCGTCGAATCGGGGGGTGAACGGATCGGTGGTCCACTGGGCAAGGTCGCCCCGCGGCACCACGTCCACATGGCCGTTGAGGATCAGCGCCGGCCCGTCGGGCTGTCCCCCGCCCGAGCCCGTCCACGTCCCGGTGACCCCCCAGGCCTGGTCGCGCGGCGCTTCCAGCCCGGGAAAGTCGGGGCGGCCGGTCACTTCGGCCAGGTCGATCCGCCACAGGTCGACGTCGAGGCCGGCGTCTGCGTACCACTGCGCCATCAACTGCTGGGCGCGTGATTCGGCGTCCGTGCCGGTGATGCTCGGCACCGCCAGCAAGTCAGCCAGCATGTGGCGCAGGGCCGGCCGGTCCAGCGCCGCAACCGCTGCGTCCGCGGCTGATGGTGCCGGCGCCATCGCGGCCGCGCGGTCGCCCATCAGGCCCGGTCGCGAAGCGAGCGGCGGGGAGCGGGACGCTGCGTCCGCAGCCGCGCCACGGCAGCGTCGAGATGGGCGTCGACCGCGGCGACGTCGTACGCCGAGCGCCGGCGATTGAGGAACCGCACGGTTTCGACCTCCCGGATGCCGACCACGTCGCGATCCAGCCGGGCCAGGAACGCGTCGACGTCGCCACGCGCGTAGCCGAACTGTCCCCGCGGTGGCGGCGGGAACCGCCGGCCCTGCCTCATCGGCTGCCGGCGGCCAGCTGGCCGCAGGCACCGTCGATCTCGCGACCCCGGGTGTTGCGAACTGTCGTGGGCACCCCGGCGGCCCGCAGCCGCCGGACGAACTCGCGCTGCACGGCCGGGGCGCTGGCGTCCCAGACGCTGCCCGGAGTGGGATTGAGTGGGATCAGGTTCACATGCGCCAACCGCCCGCGGAGCAGGCCGGCCAGCAAGTCGGCCCGGGCCGGCTGGTCGTTCACGTCCCGGATCATGGCGTACTCGATGGATATCCGCCGGCCGGTCCGCCCGGCGTACTCCCAGGCCGCGTCGAGCACCTCCGCCACCTTCCAGCGGGTGTTCACCGGCACCAGAGTGTCGCGCAACTCATCGTCGGGTGCGTGCAGCGAGACAGCCAGGGTGACGTTCAGGCCCGCGGCGCTCAGCCGGCGCATCGCCGGCACCAGGCCGACAGTGGACAGGGTGATGTTGCGCTGCGATAGCCCCAGCCCGTCGGGCGCCGGGTCGGTAAGCCGGCGGATCGCGCCGACCACCCGGTTGTAGTTGGCCAGCGGCTCGCCCATACCCATCAGCACGACATGGGAGATCCGCCCCGGGCCACCGGCCACCTCGCCGCGCGCCAATGCCCGGGCGCCGGCCACCACCTGCTCGACGATCTCGCCGGTGGACAGGCTGCGCGTCAGCCCGGCCTGCCCGGTCGCACAGAATGGGCAGGCCATGCCACACCCGGCCTGGCTGGACGCACACATGGTCACCCTGGCCGGGTAGCGCATGAGCACCGACTCGACCAGGGTCCCGTCGAAGGCCCGCCACACCGTCTTTCGGGTCAGGCCCCGGTCGCAGGTGACGTCGCGGATCGGGGTCAATAGCGCCGGCAGGAACTGCGCCGCGAGCCGGTGCCGGCGGGGAGCCGGCAGGTCGGTCATGGTCGCCGGATCGTCGGAGCGCAGCCCGAAGTAGTGACTGGACAGTTGCTCCGCCCGGTACGCCGGCTCGCCGAGTTCGCCGACGGCCGCACGCAGGCCGGCCGGGTCGAGGTCGCACAGATGTCGGGGTGGCCGGGCACCGCGCGGTTCGGCAAAGGTCAGGCCCACGGTGGGCACGGCACTGCTCACCCGGGTGGCACGAATGCCATCAACAGCAGGTAGCCCACCGGCGCCGCGACCAGCAGCGAATCCAACCGGTCCATCACCCCGCCGTGGCCGGGCAGCAAGTTGCCCATGTCCTTGATCCCCAGGTCGCGCTTGAGCATCGACTCGCCGAGGTCGCCGAGGGTCGCCGCGACCAGGATGCCCAGGCCGAACAGCGCGCCCTCCCACCACGTCCCGCGGCCGTGGTAGAGCAGGGTCACAAAGACCACTCCGCCGGCTATGCAGCCGATCGCCGAGCCGACGAAGCCTTCCCACGACTTCTTCGGGCTGACCGTGGGTGCCATCGGATGACGCCCGAACAGCACCCCCAGCGCGTACCCGCCGACGTCGCTGCACACCACGGTCGCGATGAAGGTCGTCACCCGCCGGGCGCCGTCGTCGGGCACCGCGAGCAGTACGCAGAAGCCGGCCAGGAAGGGGATGTAGGTGGCCACCAGGATTCCGGTCCGCACATCCCGCAGGAAGTTCGGCGGCCCGTCGGCCAGGCGCCACAGCGCGACCGCGACCGCGGTGAGCAGCAGCCCGATCAGCAGCGCCTCGGCACCACTGAACCAGGCGGCCACCAGCGTCGCGGTCCCGCCGACCACCAGCGGCAGCAGTGGCGGGCGGGCATGTGCGGGCTCGACGGAATGGACCATCTCCCAGGTGCCGATCGCGACCGCGAGAACCACCACGCCCAGAAACGCCGGGCGGTACGCGAACAGCGGGCCCACGACCGCGGCACCCATGCCCAACCCGACGGCAATCGCAACGGGCAAGTTGCGGCCGGCGCGGCCGCCGGGCCGTCGGTCGGCCGGGCTGGCGGAGCCGCCGGCGGCCCGGTGCCTCGTCAATTGGCCCGGCACATCAAGGTCAGCCACGGCAGCACATCAGACCTCGAGCAACTCGACTTCCTTGTGCCTCATCAGCTCGTCGACCGCGTGTACGTACCGTGCCGTCACGTCGTCGAGCTCCTTCTCCGCCCGGCGCACGTCGTCCTCGCCGGCGTCGCCGTCCTTCATCACCCGCTCGAGACCGTCCTTGGCGTGGCGCCGGATGTTGCGGATCGCGATCTTGGCGTCCTCACCGCGTGACCGGGCCACCTTGATCAGCGCACGCCGGCGGTCTTCGGTCAACTGCGGGAAGATCACCCGGATGATCGTCCCGTCGTTGGTGGGGTTGACCCCGAGGTCGCTGTCACGGATCGCCTTCTCGATGGCGTTCAACGTCGCCGCGTCGTACGGCTTGATTATCGCCATCCGGGCCTCTGGCACCGAGATGGAGGCCAGTTGGTTCACCGGGGTCGGCGCACCGTAGTACTCCGGGGCGATCTTGGCGAACATCGCGGGTGAGGCGCGGCCGGTGCGGATCGTGCCGAGATCCTCCTTGGCGTGCTCGACGGCCTTGTCCATCTTTTCCTCGGCCTCGAAGAGAGTCTCTTCGATCACGCTGGGGTGCCTCCTGTCGGCGTTGCTCGGTCCGGCCGGCTGCCTCAGCTACCGGCAGTGACCATGGTGCCGATCTTCTCACCTGCCAACACCCTGCCGATGTTGCCCTCGTCCTCGAGGTTGAACACGACGATGGGCAGGCCGTTGTCCATGCACAGGCTCACTGCCGTGGTGTCCATGACGCGCAGGCCGCGGGCGAGGAACTCCGAGTAGCTCAGCTCGTCGAACATCACCGCCTCGGGATGCTTGCGCGGATCGGCGTCGTAGATCCCGTCGACCCGGGTTCCCTTGCACATGACCTCGGCCCCGATCTCCAGCGCGCGCTGCGCCCCGCACGTGTCGGTGGAAAAGAACGGCGCACCCAAGCCCGCACCGAAAATCACCACTCGTCCCTTCTCCAGGTGCCGGATGGCCCGCCGGGGGATGTAGGGCTCGGCCACCTGTCCCATCGTGATGGCGGTCTGGACCCGGGTGTCGACCCCCTGCTTGTCGCAGAAGTCCTGCAGGGCCAGGCAGTTGATCACGGTGCCGAGCATGCCCATGTAATCGGCCCGGCCACGGTCCATGCCCGATTGCGACAGCTCGGCGCCGCGGAAGTAGTTGCCACCCCCGACCACGACGGCCACCTGAACGCCGCTGCGGACCACGTCAGCGATCTGGCGGGCGATGTCGCGGACGACGGCAGGATCGACGCCCAGCTTGCCGCGGCCGGCGAAAGCGGCACCTGAGAGCTTGAGCAGCACCCGGCGCCAGCCCTCCCGGTCGGACGTGGCGGGTTGGCTCACGGTGTGCCTCTCATCGGGATGTGGCGTCATGCGGGGAAAGCGGGTCAGGCCTGGCCGACCTTGAACCGAACGAACCGGCGGACCGTGACCCCGCTTTCGTCGAGCATCTGCAGCACGGTCTTCTTCGAGTCCTTGACGAACGACTGTTCCAGCAGCGTGACGTCTTTGTAGAAGCCGGTCAGCCGGCCCTCGACGACCTTGGCCAGCGCGCGGTCGGGCTTGCCCTCCGCGCGAGCGGTCTCCTCCGCGACCCGACGCTCGGCCTCAACGGTGTCGGTCGGTACGTCGGAGCGTTGCACGTAGCGAGGCGACATCGCCGCGATGTGCTGGGCCACGTCCTTCGCCACTTGCGGGTGCGGCGCGTCCAGCTCCACCAGAACGCCGACCGTGGGTGGGAGATCCGGGCTGGACTTGTGCAGGTAAGCCGCGACGTAGCCGTCGTCGAAGCGGGCGAACCGGCGCACCTCGATCTTCTCGCCCAAGGAGGCGCCGGCCTCCTCGAGAACCTGGCCAATCCGCTGTTGGGGATCGGCGGCAAACGGGGACTCCAGCAGGGCGTCCACGTCGGCCGGTCGGCCGGCGGCGACGGAGTGGGCCAGGCCGGTGGCCAGGCTGCGGAACGCCTCCGTCTTGGCAACGAAGTCGGTCTCGCAGTTGAGCTCGAGAAGCACGCCAGCGCTAGTGCCGTCGAGCTCCGCGGTCACCAGCCCGTTGGAGGCAGTGCGGGTGAGGCGCTTACCGACATCCTTGGCGCCCTTGACACGCAGGATCTCCACCGCGCGGTCGAAGTCACCGTCGGCCTCGTCGAGTGCCTTCTTGCAATCGAGCATGCCGGCACCGGTCAGTTCGCGGATGCGTTTGATGTCTGCCGCGGTGTAGTTAGCCATCACTCATTTCTCTCGTGTGCGATAAGGAATTCAGCTGGTCGGAGGGGTCTCGGCGGTAGCGTCGCCCGAGGTCGCTGCCGGCGCCGGCGATGCTTCAGTTGCCGGCGCCACGTTCGGCTGTGCCGCGCCGGTAAGCAGTTCCCGCTCCCACTCGGGCAGCGGCTCGTCGGTGGCGAGCACGCCCGGATCGGGCTTGTCGGTCCCGTCCGGCTCGCCCCCGCTGCGGGCGGCGGCTCTTGCCATCAGCCCGTCGGCAACCGCGTCGGCGATCACCCGGGTCAGTAGGGCCGCACTGCGGATCGCATCGTCGTTACCCGGGATCTTGTAGTCCACCTCGTCCGGATCGCAGTTGGTGTCCAAGATGGCTACTACCGGGATGCCCAGCTTGCGTGCTTCGCCGACGGCGATGTGCTCCTTCTTGGTGTCGATGATCCACACGGCGCTGGGCACGCGGACCATGTCGCGGATGCCGCCCAGGGTGCGCTCGAGCTTGGTCTTCTCGCGTTGCAGGACGAGTGACTCCTTCTTGGTCCGCACGGTGTCGCCACCGGTCTGCTCGATGACCTCGAGCTCCTTGAGCCGCTGAAGTCGCTTGTAGACGGTTTGGAAGTTGGTCAGCATGCCGCCCAGCCAGCGCTGGTTGACGTAGGGCATGCCGACCCGCATCGCCTGCTCGGCGACGGCCTCTTGGGCCTGCTTCTTGGTGCCGACGAACAAGATGCTGCCGCCGTGGGCGACCGTCTCCTTGACGAACTCGTACGCGCTGTCGATGTAGGTCAGCGTCTGCTGCAGGTCGATGATGTAGATGCCGTTGCGCTCGGTGAAGATGAAGCGCTTCATCTTCGGGTTCCACCGGCGGGTCTGGTGCCCGAAGTGGACGCCGCTCTCGAGGAGCTGGCGCATGGAGACGACTTGGGTGGCCAAGACGTGCACTCCTGTCCTGGGCGCCGGCCCGGCCGCGCCCGCTCGGTTCTTCGCGGGCGGCCGGGTGACCGCCTGCGCCTGGCGCCCTGGGTGGTCCCGCCGCGGCGAGGTGCCGTGGACCGAGTGGGACGTACCTTCCGATGGGTCGGATGGAGGGCGCGCGAAGTCGGACCACCGAAGCGGTCCGCTGGGGGCAGTGTATCGCGCCTGACGTGGCCGCCGGTGGCGAGCCAAGTGGCGGAGCGGGCGACCGCGATCCGGCCGCAGGCACTCGCCGGGGCGGCCCATCCACAGGCCCCCTTGCGTGCACAGATCTCGGCTGGATCCGGCCGCGCCCACGGAGGATCCCAGAGGCTCGGCGGCATGAGCAGACTCTGCGGCGCTGTCGGGGCGGCCCTATGCGTGTGGCTCGCCGGCGCTGGGGCGCAGCCGCCGCCGGCCGGTGCCGCCGGATGGCTCCGTCCGGCCGTGGCCGGGCTGGCGACCGTGGCCTCGGGCTGGGTCTGGCCGCTGGCCGGGCGACCACCGGTCGTGCGGGGCTTCGCCCCGCCGGCGACCCCCTACGGGCCGGGTCATCGCGGCGTCGACCTCGCCGCCCTAGCCGGCAGTCCGGTGTTCGCGGCCGGCGCCGGAGTCGTTGGCTACGTAGGCCCGCTCGCCGGCCGGGGAGTGGTCACCGTCCTGCACTCAGACGGCCTGCGCACCACCTACGAGCCCGTGCTCGGGTCTGTTCACGTGGGCCAACACGTTGCGGCTGGGGACCGTCTGGGCACCGTGGTCACCGGGCACCTCGACTGCGCTCCGGCGGCGTGCCTGCACTGGGGACTGCTGCGCGGGCAGACCTATCTCGACCCGCTGCTGCTCCTCGGGGCCGCCCACATGCGGCTGTTGCCCCGGGCCGGCCCGCCGCTGGGCGGCCAGCGCTCGCCTCGCGGGCCTCCCGGGACCGCCGGCCGGCCGGCCGGCGATGCGGGGAACGCGGGAGGGTCGGGATCGGCGGCCGGCGCAGTGGTGGCGGCCGGCGTCCTGACGGCGGCCGGAGCGGGTGGGGCTTGCCTACGGCGCCGGCGGTCACTGCGAACGCAGACCTCGACCGCCGCCGACCAGACGGGCCCGTCAGCCGGCGCGACCTAGCTCTGTTCGACCATCCTGGCGCGGAGTTGGATGACTGCCTTGGTGTGCATCTGGCAGATCCTGCTCTCGGTCACCCCGAGCACCTGGCCGATCTCGGCCAGAGTGAGGCCCTCGTAGTAGTACAGCGTGACCACGATTTTCTCCCGCTCGGGCAGGTTGTTGATCGCGCCGGCGAGCAGGTGCTTCATCTCCTCGGCCTCGAGTGCCTGCACAGGATCCTCGGCGCGGGTGTCCTCGAGAGTGTCGATGAGGCTCAGCTTGTCGCCGCGTTCACCAGAGTTGAGCAATTCGTCGAGGGCAAGCACGTTGACGAACGACACCTGGCCGAATATCCCGTGCAGATCGTCGAGCGAAATGCCCATCTCCTGCGAGATCTCGACTTCCGAGGGTGTGCGGCGGAGCTTGGCCTCGAGGGTGGCGTAGGCCCGCTCCACCTCGCGGGCCTTGTACCGGACCGACCGCGGGATCCAGTCGATGGCCCGCAGCTCGTCGATGATCGCGCCCCGGACCCGGCTGATGGCGTAGGTCTCGAACTTGATCACCCGCTCCAGGTCGAACTTCTCGATGGCGTCGATGAGTCCGAAGATGCCGTAGGAGACCAGATCAGCCTGTTCCACATTCGGCGGCAATCCGACCCCGACTCGGCCGGCGACATACTTCACCAGCGGCGAGTAGTGCAGGATCAGCCGTTCGCGAAGTCCGGGGTCGGCTGTGCTCTTGAAGTCGCGCCACAGCTGGGCAACCGCGTCGTCGACCGCGGTGCGCTCCTCGTCGGATGCTCCGACCGCCCTCACACCATCTCCCTCCACCAGGTCGAGGGCGCCAGTTTCATGCCCGCGGGTGTGCCTGCTCATACGCCGCCCGCAGCCGTGCAACCGAGACATGGGTGTAGATCTGCGTAGTTGCTAGCGTAGCGTGACCGAGCAGTTCCTGAACGCTGCGCAAGTCGGCGCCGCCCTCGAGCAGATGGGTCGCTGCGGAATGCCGCACGCCGTGCGGGCCGATATCGGGCGCGCCCGGGATGCCGGCAAGGCGTTGGTGCACCAGACGCCGGACCGCCCGGGGATCCATCCGGCGGCCGCGGGCGCCGAGCAGCAGCGCAGGGCCGCTGGTCGCGGTGACCAGCTGAGATCGGCCGTCGCGGAGGTAGGCGGCGAGTGAGTCTTCGGCCGGTACGCCGTATGGCACGGCCCGCTCCTTGCCACCTTTGCCCAGCACCCGGATCACCCGCCGGCCGTGGTCGACGTCGTCGAGGTCGAGGCCACAGAGCTCCGAGACCCGGACCCCGGTGGCGTAGAGCAGCTCGACCACAAGCCGGTCTCGCAGCCGCAACGAGTCGTCGGCCAGCTCGTCGGCGGCCAACTCGACCAGCGCCTTGGCCTCTGCGGCTCGCAAGACCGCCGGCAGTGGACGGTGCGGCCGCGGACTGGCCAGCAGCTCGCCGACGTCGTGCGACAGCAGTCCGGTGTGGTGCGCCCAGGAGGCGAAAGAGCGGGCTGCTGCAGCCCGGCGGGCGAGGCTGGTGCGGGCCGCGCCGGCGCTGCGCAACCGGGCCAGCCAGCTTCGGATGGTGTGCAGGTCCACCTCGCCGACTTCAGCGCTGCCCATCCGCGTGGCGTGATCAAGCAGGCTCACCGCGTCCCCCAGGTAGCCGCGGACGGTGTGCGCGGACAGTCCACGCTCGGCATGCAGGTGGCGCTGATAGGACGCCAGCGCATCCTTCATGCCCGCCGGCAGCGCCGAACGGACGTCCGCCGACGAGCGGCGCCGGGTGGCTGGCTGGGTCACCCCCTGACCGTGCGCGCCGGCGCCGGCCTGGTCAAGCGCGCCGCGCGCCGGCCGGAGTAGCTGATCTCGGCGGCCGTCGGGTGCTGGGCCTGCCGGGGGCTGCCTAGCGCACCGACGGTGCCTCGGCTGGCGTCGCCGATCGGCGGCCCGCCGCGGTGAGCCGGAATCCGGCCGGTAGCTGCTCGACGAGGCCGTGGCCGCTCAGCAGGGCGAGCGCCCGAAGGCCATCCCGCAGACCCACGCCGGCCTGCCGGGCGAGATCCTCGGCCGCCGATTCCCCGCGGCCCGGCATCGCCTCGAGCACCGGCAGGAGTGCCGGGTCCAACTCATCGCGCCGGATGACCGGCCCGCGCGGCGGCTCGGCGAGGTCGGCGCCGATCCGGCCGGCCGCATCGAGGATCTCGGCCGCAGTGCTGACCAGAATGGCGCCGCCGGACCGGATCAGCTGATGAGTGCCCACCGACATCGCCGAGGTGACCGGCCCGGGAACCGCCATCAACGCGCGGTTCAGCTCGACCGCCCGCCGGGCGGTCATCCGAGCGCCGCTACGCGCCGCCGCCTCCACCACGACGGTGCCGGCCGACAGCGCGGCGATGACCCGATTGCGGACCAGGAACCGCAGCCGGCGGGGCGGGCATCCCGGCGGCCATTCGCTCACCAGGAGGCCGACGGCCGCGATCCGCTCGAACAGGGAGTGATGCCCCAGCGGGTAGGGACGGTCGACGCCGCTGGCCAGGACGGCGACCGTAGGGCCGCCCGCGGCCAGCGCGCCGCGGTGGGCGGCACCATCGATGCCATACGCGCCGCCGGAGACCACCGTGCACTCGCGATCGGCGAGCCCGTACGCCAATTCACTGGCGACGTGCGAGCCGTAGGCAGTGGCCGCCCGGGCACCGACGACCGACACGGCCCGTTCGCAGGTCGCGGCCAACTCGGGATGACCTCGTACCCACAGGGCGACCGGGGACTTGACCGGGTCCGCCGCAGCGGACACCGCGTCGAGTTGGTCCACCTGCGCCGGCCACTCGTCGTCCTCAGGGCAGACCAGCCGCCCGCCGAGCCGATGCACGGCGTCCAGGTCGTGGGCGGCCAGGTCTTCCGCGCGGCGGGCCAGCACGTCCCGGGCGATGTCGTGCGGAGGCGGCCCGCTGCGACGCAGTAGGGCCAGTGTCTCCACCGGTCCGTGCCGGTCGATGAGATCGGCCAGTCCGTGACTGCCCGGCTCGCAGATCCGGGTCAGGGCGGCCCGGGCCAGCCGCACCTCGTCGGTCGCGCCGGCCATCAGGCGGCCTGGGCGGTGCGCAACTGGCAGGCCTCGCCCACGTCGCCGGCGTCGGGGGTAAGGCGCCCTCCGAGGTCGGCGAGTGTCCAGGCCACCCGGATGACCCGGTCGTATCCGCGGGCCGACAGGTGACCCTGGTCCAGCGCCTCGTCGGCTGCCCGGCGGACGCTGCGCGCCAGCCGCCAGCGATGCCGCAGCACCTGGCCCGGGACCTCTGAGTTGGTCCGCCAGCCGGTACCCGCCAAGCGCTCCGCCGCCGCCGCCCGGGCGGCCGCGACCCGGGCCCTTACGGCCGCGGAGGACTCGAGGTCGGCGGCGTCGGTGAGCAGTGCGGCCAGGCGGATCGGCAGCAATTCCACCTGAAGGTCGATGCGGTCGAGGAGCGGGCCGGAGAGGCGACCGAGGTAGCGGCGCCGGGCGTTCGCCGTACACGTGCAGGCCTGGTCCCCGAGCGGACTCGAGCACGGGCATGGATTCGCGGCGAGGACGAGCTGGACCCGGGCCGGGTAGCGGGTGACGCCGCCGGACCGGGCCAGGACCACTTCCCCGCGCTCCATCGGTTGACGAAGCGCGTCGAGGACACCGCCGGGGAACTCCGGCGCTTCGTCCAGGAACAGCACTCCGCGATGGGCAAGCGAAAGAGCGCCGGGCCGGGCCAGGCCACTCCCCCCGCCGACCAGGGCTGCGACGCTGGCCGAGTGATGCGGCGCTTGATACGGCGGCCGCGACACGAGCGGCGCGCCGGCCGGGAGGACGCCGGCCACCGAGTGCACTGCGGTCACCTCGAGCGCCGCCTGAAGGTCCAACGGTGGCAGCACACCGGGCATCCGCTCGGCGAGCATCGTCTTGCCCGCCCCGGGCGGCCCGAGGAGCAGCAGGTGGTGGCCGCCGGCCGCGGCCACCTCCACCGCCATCCGGCCGTAGCCCTGCCCGACCACGTCGATCAGGTCGGGCGCCGGCTGCGCCAGCGACGTGTCGCGTTCGGATCCAGCCGGTGGCAGCTCTTCGCCGGCATCGCCGCGCATCCAGCCGAGCAGGGCAGTCAGGCTCGACACCCCGCGGACCGCCAGCCCGGGCACCAAGGCGGCCTCGCGCATGTTGCCCGCGGGCACGACGATGCCGGTCAGACCGGCCCGCTGGGCCGCCAGCGCCGCGGGTAGGACGCCGCGCACCGGCCGCACCCGGCCGTCCAGGCCGAGCTCGCCGACCAGGGCGTTACCGTGCAGGGCGGTCGCGGGTGCCACCCCGGCGGCCGCGAGGATCGCTGCTGCGATGGCGAGATCGAAGCCGCTGCCGTGCTTGGGCAAGGTCGCCGGCGACAGCCCCAGGGTGATCCGCCGGGCCGGCCAGGACTGCCCGCTGTTGACCACAGCTGCCCGGACCCGGTCGCGCGCCTCCGACAGCGAGGCATCGGGCAGGCCGACGATCGCCAGGCCCGGCAGGCCCACGGCCAGGTCAGCCTCCACCTCGATGACGTGGCCGACGACGCCGACGAGGGCGATCGAGAGGGCCCGGGCCAGCGGCATCAAAAAACTCCGGCCAGGTGCTCGACCGAGGGCTGACGCCCGGGAATCCGCAGCACGCTGACCACATCGAAGCGCAGCTCGGCCCAGCCGACTTCCTGTGCGGCGAGCCAGCGCACCGCCAGCCCGCGGATGCGGCGTGCCTTCGCACCGATCACCGCCTCGGCCGGGAGGCCGAAGCCGGTGCCGGAGCGGGTCTTGACCTCGCAGAACACCAACGTCGCGCCGTCCCGGGCGACGATGTCGAGCTCGCCGTCCGAGCAGCGCCAGTTGCGATCGAGCACGACCAGGCCGTGGTCCTCGAGATAGCTGACGGCGAGATCCTCGCCGTAACGGCCCAGCCGGTCCTTTGCTGCCATGAGCAGACCATGGCCGGCGCGCCGGTGCCGGGCCGAGCCGTGGCTGGAATCTGTGGCCGCGCGACCCGCTGTGGACGGCGCCTTGACGGCGCGGGAACGCGGGCTAGCGGGAGTCGGTGGTCCGGTTGGGCACCGCCGGCTCGGCGGTGTCGAACTGTTCGCCACCGGGCCCGACCTCCGGGGTGTGCACACCCTCGATCGGTGCCATCTCCTCCGACGTACCCGGTGCTGGGGTGACGTCGGTGACGCTGCGTTCGGGTACGCCGGCCTGCGGGTCGGTCGCCGAGCTGTCCGGGGACTGCGCCGGCACTCCGGCGGCGTCGGGCTGGTCGGTGCCGCTGGCCGGCATGTCCGTATGCGCCGGCCCCGGCGGCACCGGCTCGGTGCGGGGCTGGTTCGCCGCGCGGCTGGGACCGCGCGGATCCTGCTCGGCGTCGGAGTGCGCAGAGCCCGCCGGCGGCGAGCCGGCGGCGCGGGTGTCCGGATCGGTCATGCCGCTGGCCTACCCACCGAAGGGGTCCCCACCCTCGGACAGCTCGATGTCGGGCTTCTCGAGTTCCTCGACGTTGACGTCTTTGAACGTGACCACCCGGACGTGCTTGACGAACCGGGCCGGCCGGTACATGTCCCACACCCAGGCGTCGCCCATCGTCACCTCGAAGAATGCCTCGCCCTCGGCGTTACGGACCTGCAGGTCAACGGAGTTGGCGAGGTAGAACCGCCGCTCGGTCTCGACCACGTAGGAGAATTGGCGGACTATGTCGCGGTACTCGCGATAGAGCTGCAGCTCCATCTCGGTCTCGTACTTCTCGAGATCTTCAGAACTCATGCGTCCTCCATGACCCCATTCTGGCCTACCCGGGCCACGTTCACGTAGGAGTACCGGTGCTCCGGGCAGGGGCCGTGCGCCTCCAGGGCAGCCGCGTGCTCGGGTGTGACATACCCCTTGTGGGCAGCGAAGTCGTATCTCGGGAAGACCTCGTGTAGCTCGACCATGATCCGGTCCCGGGTGACCTTGGCCAGCACCGACGCGGCCGCGATGCAGGCCGCGACCCGGTCTCCCTTCCACACCGCCAGGCCCGGCGCCGGCAGGCCGGCCACCGGAAAGCCGTCGGTCAGAACGTACGCCGGCCGAGGCTCCAGGAGCGCCAGCGCCCGCCGCATGCCCTCGACGTTGCAGCGGTGCAGGCCCCGGCGGTCCACGTCGGCGGCCGGGATGATCACCACCGCCCAAGCTGCCGCGCGCCGTATCACCTCGGCGTACACCCGCTCCCGCACGGCCGGCGCCAGCAGCTTGCTGTCGGCCAGCTCGGGCACCTGGGCCCGACGCCCCTCGGGCAGCACGCAGGCGGCCACCACCAGCGGCCCGGCGCAGGCTCCCCGACCGGCCTCGTCGGCACCGGCGACGATCGGGAAACCGCGCCGGCGCAGCGCGCCCTCGAGCGCGAACAGGCCGGCGTCGCGTCGGACAACGGCGCGAGCCGGCCGCAGCGCGCTCATCGGTCGGCCGTTGCCAGCACCTTGCGGAGCAAGTCATGCAGCTCGACCGGGTAGTAGACCTCGGCGGTCCTGGCCAGCTCGGCGATGCTCCACCAGCGGTGCCTGTCGATGCTGCGCGTCTCGACCTCCTCGAAGGCGGAGATGTCCACCGTCCACGCCTCGACTCGCGCAAGGAAGTAGTTCTGCTCCTGGCGGTAGCGCACTCCCTCGAAGGGAAACTCCGTCACCTCGTGCCACACCGGTCCGACCAGGTCGGCCGGCGCCAGTAGCAGGCCGGTCTCCTCGCGGGTCTCGCGCAGCGCCCCCTGGACCACGCTCTCGCCGGGCTCCAGCCCACCGCCGACGGTGAACCAGTACGGCGCGACGTCCGGGCGGCCCGGATCCCGGCCGCGAAAGAGCAGCACCCGATCTCGGCCGTCGACGAGCAGGACCCGAGCGGCGCTGCGGTGGATCGGCTCGACGGCGGTCATGACGCCGCCAGACTACGACCTGGCAGGGCTTCCTCGTCGCCGGCGCAGCAGACCCACGGCTCCGATCGGCAGGGCGGGCAGCAACGGCAGCAGCGGGGCGTCCATCGCCTTTTGCAACGACGCCGGCACCGGCAGCCCACCGGCTCGGCCGATCGGCCAGACGATGACAAACGCCCGCCCGACGACGTGGTCGATCGGGACGGTGCCGTGCCACGGGTCGTCGGCGTGCGCGCGCGAATCGGCCGAGACGCCGCGGTGGTCACCCATCACCCACAACCTGCCGGCCGGCACCTTGATCGGTCCGAAGGCCCGCTGCTGTTGTGGGGTGTTGTCGAAGATGTAGGGCTCCACCAGCGAGTGTCCGTTGACCGTCACCCGGCCGTTGTCGTCGCAGCACTGGACGGTGTCGCCGGGCAGGCCGATCACCCGCTTGATGTAGTCCTTCTCGTTGGGCGGCCCGAGGCCGATGGCGCTGGCGAAGCTCTGCAGGCTCCGCTTCACCGAACTCTTCGGCTTCGCGACCGGCACCTCCGGCTGCCACAGCGCATTGTTGAACACGATCACTTCGCCGCGGTGCGGCGAGCGGAAGTCGAACACGAGCTTGTTGACCAGCACCCGGTCACGCACCTGCAGGGTGTTCTGCATCGACTCCGAGGGAATGTAGAAGGCCTGCACCAGGAAGGTCTTGATCAACAAGGCCAGCACGATGGCGATCAGGATCAGCACCGGCAGTTCCTGCCAGAACGGCATGGGCTTGCGGCGCCGGCGCCGGGACGGTCCGGCGGCACCGGAGGCGCCGGGGGGGCCGGCCGCATCGCGGCGGTCGTTCGCCCGGTCGCGGCGGGAGCGCGTGGTCTCCTGCCGGCGGCGTTCGGCGCGGGTCGGCGTGCCGGCCCCCGCCCCGCTCCCGGTCCGCTCGCCGCTGTCCAGGTCAGCCATCCCCTTCAGGGTAACCGTCGGCCTCGCCGGCGGGTGAGCGCCGGCGCGGATCAACCTTTGGGGGTGTCCCTGCGCTCCTTGATCTTCGCCTTCTTGCCGCGCAGGTTGCGCAGGTAGTACAGCTTCGCCCGGCGGACGTCGCCGCGGGTGACGACCTCGATCCGGTCGATGACCGGCGTGTGCAGCGGGAAGGTCCGCTCGACACCCACCCCGAAACTCATCTTGCGCACGGTGAACGTCTCGCGCACCCCACCGCCCTGCCGGCGGATCGCCACACCTTGGAAGATCTGGATTCGGGAGCGGTTGCCCTCCACCACGCGTACGTGCACCTTCAGCGTGTCCCCGGGGCGGAAAGCGGGGATGTCCGAGCGCAGTGAGGCGGCGTCGAGCGCATCCAACGTGTTCATCGCGCGGTTGCTCCTCAGCGGTCGGGCGCGTGCGGACGGCACGCCATGGTCGTGGGGCAGGTGCGGGCGGGAGCAACTCCCGCGGCAACCGTCCTAGGGTGCCACATCGGGCCGCGGGGGGCGAAACCCGGCCTCGGCCAGGACGGCCCGGTCGCGGGCGTCCAGGCGGTTGGCCGGCACGGCGGCAATCAGGTCCGGACGCAATCGGGCGGTGCGACGGAGCGACTCATCCCGGCGCCAGCGCGCGATCCGGGCGTGATCACCGGACAGCAGGATGTCCGGGACCCGCCGGCCGCGCCACTCCTCGGGCCGGGTGTGCACCGGCCCCTCCAGCAACCCGGCGGCAGCGACGGAATCGACCGCGAACGAGTCGTCGGCGACTGACTCCGCGTTTCCGACGACGCCGGGGATCAAGCGGGTAATGGCTTCGACCATCACCAGGACCGCGGCCTCGCCGCCGGCCAGAACGTAGTCGCCGAGGGAGACCTCATCGACGGTCATTCGCGTCCGGGCGTCATCCACGACGCGAGCGTCGATGCCTTCGTACCGCCCGCAGGCAAAGGCCAGCCAGGGCAGGTCGGCGTACTCCCGGGCCAGCGCCTGCGTGAAGGGCTGGCCGGACGGCGTGGGCACCACCAGGCGGGGCGCGGTGCTGCCGGCCGGGGCGATCTCGTCCAGCGAGCGGCCCCAGGGCTCCGGGCGCATCACCATGCCCGGGCCGCCGCCGTACGGCGTGTCGTCGACCGTGCGGTGCACGTCGTCGGTCCAGCGGCGCAGATCGTGCACCCGCAGGTCGACCATCCCCCGGGCCTGGGCCTTGCCGAGCAGCGACTCGGACAGCGGCGCGAGGTAGCCGGGGAAGATCGTGACCACGTCGATCCTCATAGGACGATCCTCACAGGTCGAGCAGGCCCGCCGGCGGGTCGATCACCAGTCGCCGGCCGGCCACGTCGACGACCGGCACGAACTCGCGGACGAATGGCACCAAGACCTCGCGGTCCCCGACTCCGATGACGAGCAGGTCGGTGCCGGGACCGTGCACGACGTCGAGCAGCTCGCCGAAGGCACTCCCCTCGGTCGTCTCCACGGCGAGCCCGAGCAGTTCGCAGTCGTGGAACTCATCCGGATCGCCGGTCGGTGCAAGATCGGCGGAGTCCACGACCAGTGCTGTGCCGCGCAGGCGTTCCGCGATGGTGCGGTCGCTCACCCCGTCGAAGCCGAGCACGTAGCGCCCCGAGTGCGGCCTGGCCGACACCACGGTCAGCGGGCCCCGCTCGGCCGGGTCGGTGGCCAGCACCGTGCCGGCCGCGAAGCGAGTTTCAGGATCGTCGGTACGGACGTGCACAAGCACCTCACCGCGCAGACCGTGTGGCCGGCCGACCCGCCCTACGACGAGCAGCATGGCCGGTCGGCTAGCTGGCGTCGGTGTCGACCACGTCGACCCGCAGCCCCTTGCCGCCGACTGCCGTCATCACCGTACGGAGCGCCTTCGCGGTGCGACCGGCCCGGCCGATCACCTTGCCGAGGTCTTCCGGATGCACCCGTAGCTCCAGGGTGCGACCGCGCCGGCCGGTCCGCAGGTCCACCCGTACATCGTCTGGATGGTCCACGATGCCGCGTACCAGGTGTTCCAACGCGTCCTCGAGCACTAGCTCTCCGCCCGGCCGGATGCCGCAGCGTCGCCTGGCTCCGTCTGGCCCGCCGTGTCATCAACCGGCTTGACGTCGTCAGCGGGCTTGTTCTCAGCGGGCTTGTTCTCAGCGGGCTTGTCGTCGGCGGTCTTGGTCTCCGCAGCTGCCTTCACGGGCCGGGGGGCGCGCTTCTTGGGCGTTGTCGCGGCGCCCTCGGACTCTGCCGCCCCCTGCTTCGAGGCCGCCTCGAACGCGCTGCGCTTGTCGGCCTTGGGGGCACGGACCTTCATCGGCTCCGGCGCCGGCTCGCCCTTGAACTTCTGCCAGTCGCCGGTGACCCGCAGGATCGCGGCCACCGCTTCGGTCGGCTGGGCGCCCACCCCGAGCCAGTACTGCGCGCGTTCGGAATCGACCTCGATGAACGACGGGTCCTGCTTGGGGTGGTACTTGCCGATCGTCTCGATAGACCGGCCCTCACGCTTGTTGCGTGCGTCGGCGACGACAATCCGGTAGTAGGGGGCGCGCATCTTGCCCAGGCGCATCAGCTTGATCTTGGTTGCCACGTGGGTGGGTGCTCCAGGTCTGTGCGGGAAGTGGCTGGCGGGCAGCGGAGGTGAAGGTGCAGCCGCCACGAAGGAACTTCGCGGCTCATTGTGCCAGACGGGCGGCCTGCTCCCGAACCCGCCGGCTCTCAGCGCACCACCCGGCCGCGCAGCACGATCCTGGCCGGCTCGGCCAGCACCTCCAGGTCTGCCCTCGGGTCGCCGGCGTACACGACGAGATCCGCCGGTGCGCCCTCTGCGATGCCGGGCAGGCCCAGCCAGTCGCGCGCGGCCCACGACCCAGCGGCCAGTGCCTGGCCGGCCGGGATGCCGGCCTGCGCCAACCCCTGGATCTCCTGCGCCACCAGCCCGTGCGGCAGTACCCCGCCGGCGTCGCTGCCGACGTGGATGGGCACCCCGGCCTCGTATGCGCTGCGCAGCACCCGTGGATAGGACGTACGCATCGCCTGCATCCGGGCCGCGTAGGTGGGGAACTTCGCCTCGGCCCGGTCGGCGATCTCGGCGAATGTGCCCACCACCAACGTCGTTGACGTCAGCGTGGTGCCGCGGGTGACCATCGCGGCGATGAGATCGTCGGTCAACCCGGTGCCGTGCTCGAGGCAGTCGACGCCGGCCGCGATCAGGTCCGCAAGTGCCTCGGTCCCGAACGTATGCACGGCCACCCGCGCGCCGGCCTGGTGGGCCGCGCGGACCGCCTCGGTCAGCACATCGGCCGGCCACAGCGGCGCGAGGTCGCGCAGCTCGCGGTCGATCCAGTCCCCGACCAGCTTCACCCATCCCCCGCCGTAGGCGGCCTGCCGGCGGACCTCGGCGACGAGCCGGTCGGGCTCGACCTCCTCGGCATAGTTGCGGAGATAGCGCTGCGGACGAGCGATGTGCCGGCCGGCGCGGACCAGTCGGGGCAGGTCCGTCTCGTCCAGCAGCGGCCGGGTGTCCATCGGCGAGCCCGCGTCGCGCAGCAACAGGGCGCCGGCATCCCGGTCGGCCCGAGCCTGTTCCCGGGCCACGTCCAGACTGTCCACCACGCCGTCGGCCTGCAGCCCGACGTGGCAGTGTGCGTCCACCAGGCCAGGAACGATCCAGCCGGCCGCCGCGACGGTCTCGGCGCCGGTCACCGGCTCGAAGGTCAGCCGGCCGGCGCTCACCCAGACGTCGCGCTCCGCCTCGTCGGGCAGCAGCACCCCGCGCAGGTGCAGGCCGCCGGTCACGGGTCGCGGGGTGGCCGCTGCAGCTTCGACAGATCGATGTTGGGCATCTTGAAGCCGGGCGGCAGGCCGGCGAGCCCACCCGGCAGTGGGCCGCCAGGCGCCTGACCGACCCCGGTGCCGGCGGGGCGACCACCGCCGGCCTGCCGGGCGACGCTGCCGGCCGGACGACCTCCGCCCTTGGTGCCCTTGCGCTTGTTCTTGGGGGACTTCGTGGCCTTGCGCCGGCCGCCGCCCATCCCGGGCAGACCCATGCCGGCCATCTGCTTCATCATCTTGCGGGCATCGAAGAAGCGATCGACGAGCTGGTTGACGTCGCTGATCGCCGAGCCGGAGCCGTTCGCGATGCGGGCTCGCCGCGACCCGTTGATGATCTTGGGGTCGGTCCGCTCGGCCGGCGTCATGGAGCGAATGATTGCGGCGACCCGGTCCAGATCGCGGTCGTCGACCTGGGCCAGCTGGTCCTTGATCTGCCCCATCCCCGGCAACATGCCGAGTAGGTTGCCGATCGGTCCCATCTTGCGGATGGCCACCATCTGCTCGAGGAAGTCCTCGAGGGTGAAGTCAGTCCCCGAGGCCAGCTTCGCGGCGGTGCGCTGCGCCTCGTCGGCGTCGAAGGAGCGCTCCGCCTGCTCGATCAACGTGAGCATGTCGCCCATACCGAGGATCCGCGACGCCATCCGCTCGGGGTGGAACACGTCGAAGTCGGCGAGCTTCTCCCCCGTACTCGCGAACATGATCGGCTGGCCGGTCACCTGCCGCACCGACAGCGCTGCGCCACCGCGGGCGTCCCCGTCGAGCTTGGTCAGCACGACGCCGGAGAAGCCCACCCCGTCCCGGAATGCCTCGGCCGTGGTGACGGCGTCCTGGCCGATCATGGCGTCGACGACGAAGAGCACTTCATCAGGGTCGACCGCGTCGCGGATCGCCGCTGCCTGCCCCATCAACTCGGCATCGACGCCCAGACGGCCGGCAGTGTCGACGACCACGACGTCGTGCATGCCGCGCCGGGCCTCGTCGATACTGCGCCGGGCCACCTCGACGGGATCGCCCACTCCGCTGCCGGGCTCGGGGGAGAACACGGCCACGCCGGCCTGGCGCCCGACCACTTCGAGCTGGCCGACCGCGTTGGGCCGCTGGAGGTCGGCGGCCACGAGCAGCGGGGTGTGACCCTGCTCGCGCAGCCACAGCCCCAGCTTGCCGGCGAGGGTGGTCTTACCCGAACCTTGCAGCCCGGCCAGCATCAGCACAGTCGGTGCTGTCTTGGCGAAGCGGATCCGCCGGGTCTGCCCGCCGAGGATGCCGATCAGCTCCTCGTTGACGATCTTGATGACCTGCTGGGCCGGGTTGAGCGCTCCGGTCACCTCCGCGCCGCGGGCCCGTTCCTTGACGGCGGCGATGAATCCTCGGACCACCGGCAGCGCCACGTCGGCCTCGAGCAGCGCCACCCGGATCTCCCGCGCGGTCGCGTCGATGTCGGCCTCCGACAGCCGGCCCTTGCCGCGCAGGGAGGTGAAGACCTTGTCGAGCCGTTGGGAGAGCGTGTCGAACACGGGGGGCCGCTCCTTCGCCGCCGGGGGTGCGGCGGCCGCCGTGGGGTGTTCCGGCCAGGGTAGTCGGCAGCGGCGCCTCGGCTAGCCGCCGGCTGCGGCCAGCACCTCGGCCTGAGCTTTGTCGCGGTTCACGTCCTGGCCGAGGTAGAAGGCATCCACAACGTCCCCGCCCAGGGTCGCCACCCGGGCCAATCGGATGTCGGCGCCGCAACGCTCCAGGGCCGCCGTGACCCGGTGCAGCAGCCCGAGCGAGTCGGCGGCCCGCAGTTCCAGCACCGTCGCGTCGCTGGCGACATCGTCGAACCACAGCACCCGCGGCGCCGGCGGCGCAGGTCCCGCGCCGGCCGGGCGGGCATAGGCCCGCTCGCGCTCGGCCAGCCGCTGCTCCAGCGGGAGGTCGCCCTGCAATGCGCGCACGACGTCGGCGCGCAGCAGCTTCGGGTCGGCCGGCGTGCCGAACCTGGCCGCGACGTCGAAGCGCAGGTATGCGATGCCCTCCACCACGCTGGCCGACGCGGCCAGCACGTCCAGCCGGTGCAGGGACAGCGCGCCGGCCGCCTGGCTCAGCAGCCCATGGGCGTTGCGGGCGCTGACGACAACCTTCCGCGGGGACACCTCCACCACGGTTTCCCCGCCGTGCGCGCGGGCCAGCAGGTCGGGGTCGGCGGTCGCCGGCGCCGGCAGCTCGTGGCCGTGTGCCAAGGCCCGCGCGCGGGACACCAGTTCGTCGATCAGGCCGGCCTTCCAGTCGCTCCACGCGGCCGGGCCGGTGGCGGCCGCGTCGGCCTCGGTCAGCGCGTGCAGCAGATCCAGCAGCTCGACCGAGCCTTCAACGGCAGCGACCACCGCGTCGATGGTCGCCGGGTCGTCGAGGTCGCGGCGGGTAGCTGTCTCCGGCAGCAGCAGGTGGTGGCGGACCAGGGACACCAGGATGTGCGCGTCGGCGCCGGGCAGGCCGAGCCGGCGCCGCAACTGGGCCACGATCCGCTCGCCGTTGGCGGTGTGATCGCCCGGCCGGCCCTTGCCGATGTCGTGGAACAACGCGCCCAGCAGCAGCAGGTCGGGCCGGGCCACCCGCCGAGCTCTGGCCGCCGCCTCGACAGCGGTCGCTACCAGGTGCCGGTCGACGGTGTAGCGGTGCACGGCATTGCGCTGCGGCCGGCAACGCACCGACTCCCACTCCGGCAGCATCCGGCCGAGCAGCTCGTGGTGGTCCAGCGCCTCCCATGCTCCGATCAGCGGGGGGCCGGACCCCAGCAGCGTCACCAGAGTGTTGCGGGCCTCCTCCGACCACGGCTCAGGCATCGCAGCGAGTTCGGCCTGGAGGCGTTCCAGCGCGTACGCGGCGATCGGCAGGTCGGCCCGGGCCGAGGCGGCGGCGATCCGCAGGCCCAGCACCGGATCCCCCGCCGGGTCGGCCTCCCGGGACAGCTGCACCTCGCCGTCCTGCTCGACCACGCCGGGCGCCAGCGGCCGCCTCACCCCGAGCGGCTTGCGCGGCGCCCAGCCGCGGCGCCGGCCGGCGTTCCAGCGTTCGACCGATCGCCACGCGGTCTCCAGCGCGAAGCTGATCCGCCGAGCGGAGGTCGCCACCCCTTGGACCAGTTGGTCCGCGTCGTCGAGCCCGAGCTGGGCGGCGACGCCGTCGTGCTCCTGCAGCAGCAGTTGCTCCAGCGGCCGGGCCGCCACCAGATGCAACGCGTCGCGGACGTCGAGCAGGGTCCGGTGCGCGGCCCGGACGTCGCGCCAGTGCACGTCGACGACCTGCGCCGTGGCGATGGCCCGCATCACGTTGACGTCGCGCAGGCCGCCACGGCCCTCCTTGAGGTCCGGCTCGAGCAGGTAGGCGACCTCGCCGGCCGCCGCCCAGCGTTCGCGACTGGCCTCCCGCAGCTCGGCCAGCCGTCGGGGAGCCTTGCTCCGCCAGGCGACCCGGGCCGCCTGCAGCAGGCCGGCGGTAACCGTCGGGTCCCCGCAGATATGGCGTGCTTCGAGCAGGCCGACGGCAGCCTTGAGGTCGCCGGCGGCTACGTCCAGCGCCTCGCGGATAGTCCGTACCGAGTAGTCCAGGGACACCCCCGCGTCCCAGATGGGGTACCAGAGCTGCTCCGCGGTCGCGCCCACGCCTTTCTGTCCACTGTGGACCAGAACGAGGTCGATGTCGCCGTACGGCGCCGGCTCGCGGCGGGCCAGCCCGCCTACTGCCACCAGCGCCGCTCCGGCCAGATCCGGCGCCAGGGACGCCAGCCACCCGTCGTAGGCCGCGGTCAGCGCCGCCCGCCGGCCCGGCCCGTCGAGCTCGGACCGGGCTAGCAGGGCAGCGCGTTCAGAGCGCGTCGGGCCCCCGCTCGCCGGTGCGCACCCGGATGACCTCGTCGACCGTGGTCACCCACACCTTGCCGTCGCCGATCTTGCCGGTACGGGCCGCCTCGACGATCACGTCCACGGTCTTCCAGGCCTCGGTGTCCTCGACGAGGACTTCGATGCGGACCTTCGGCACGAAGTCGACGGTGTACTCCGCGCCGCGGTAGACCTCGGTATGACCCTTCTGCCGGCCGAAGCCCTGCACCTCGCTGACTGTCAGCCCGGCGATGCCTAGCGGCTCCAGCGCCGCCTTCACGTCCTCGAGCTTGAACGGCTTGACGATCGCGGTCACCAGTTTCATCACGCCACCGTCCCGGTTGCCGCGGTCTCGTGCACGGCTTTCGGCACCGATGCGCCGTGGGTGCCGCTGCCGGCGATGGAGCCGATCTCGTACGCGGTCTCGGCGTGCAGCGCGGTATCGAGGCCGGCGGTCTCGTCGTCACGCGTGACCCGCAACCCCATCACCGCTCGCACGACAAGGGCGATCAGCAGGGTTGCCGAGAAGCTGTACGCGATCACCGCGATAGCCACCACGAACTGTTTGCCCAGCAGGGTGAATCCGCCGCCGTAGAAAAGCCCGTCGGTGCCGGCGGAGTTGATCAGCGTGGTGGAGAACAGCCCCACCGACAGGGTGCCGATGAAACCGCCGACCAGGTGCACGCCCACCACGTCGAGCGCGTCGTCGAAGCCGAAGCGGAACTTCAGCCGGCAGGCGTACGCGCATACCGCGCCGGCCATCAGACCGACCGCGATCGAGCCCAGCGGTGACACGTAGCCGGCGCAGGGCGTGATCGCCACCAGCCCCGCCACGGCACCTGAAGCCGCACCCAACGTGGTGGCCTTGCTGTTGACCACCTTCTCGAAGATCACCCAGCCGATCATGGCTGCCGCGGTAGCGGTGTTGGTGTTCAGGAACGCGTAGCCGGCCAGCTGGTTGGCGCCCAGCGCCGAGCCGGCGTTGAAGCCGAACCAGCCGAACCACAGCAGGCCGGCGCCGAGCAGCGTGAAGGGCAGGTTGTGCGGCCGCATCTGCATCTGCGGCCAGCCGACCCGCTTGCCGAGGACTAACGCCAGAGCAAGCCCGGCAGCGCCGGCATTCATGTGCACCACCGAGCCACCGGCGAAGTCCAGTGCACCCCACTTGAAGGCCCAGCCATTGGGCGAGAACACCCAATGCGCAACCGGTCCGTAGACCAGCAGGGACCACGCCACGACGATGACGCAAAACGATCCGAACTTCATCCGGTCAGCGATCGAGCCGGTGAACAGCGCGGGGGTGATGACGGCGAACATCAGCTGGAAGCAGACGAAGACCACCGGCGGGATGGACTGCGCCAGGGTCTTGCCGGTGTATCCGGACACGTGGCCGCCGAGATGCTGCAGGCCGGCATCGTGCAGGTTGCCGAAGAGACCACCGAAGCCATCGGGGCCGAAGGCGATGCTGTAACTCGCCAGGACCCAGACGATGCTGACAATGCCGATGGTCATGAAGTTCTGCATGAGCATGCCGAGAGCGTTCTTGCCCCGGACCATGCCGGCGTAGAAGAACGCCAGTCCCGGGGTCATGAGCAGCACCAGCGCCGAGCTGGCCAGCACCCAAGCGGTGTTGCCGGAATCTATCGCCACGAGTTCTCCTTTCGGTGCCGTCACCGTGGCGGAGGCCTGTTTCCGGACCGGATCCCGACTGTTTCGCTCAGGTGAACATCGCAGTCAGCGCAGTGCCCGCTCCCAGCCGGTCCGCTCGCGGTCGAGCAGATCGATGTCGAAGCGAGGGCCTGCGGCTTCGCCCTCGGCCCAGATCTTGACGAATGCGGGCTCGCCGGCCCGCGCCAGCCGGCGGATCCCCTCGACCGTGTCCACCATCCGCCGGCGGATCACCTCGACCAACCCGAGTCGCTGGCCGGCAGTCAGCCCGTAGGCGTCGGCAAACTCGCGCAGCCGCGCGGGCCGGTCGTACGGCGCCGGCCAGCCGTGCTCGGCCGATCCGGTGTCGGAGTACAGCGGGACCCACTTCCAGGCGGCGTGGGCGACGTCGTAGGCCCGGGTGCCTGGCCCGGCGAAGTCCCAGTCGATGAAGGCGACCGACCCGTCCGCGCGAAGCACGGTGTTGTGCGGGGCGACATCGTTGTGGCAGACGACCTCGGGGGAGCCGCGGTCTTGGGCCAGGGCCCGCCAGCGCGCGCCGGCCGGTGGATGGAAGCCGGCCTGGGCGTCGTGCATGCGGCGCAACTGCCGAGCCACCTGGCACCGCAACTCGCTGGTCGTCCAGTGCGCGGGCAGCGGATAACCGGGGCAGTCCCCTTCGAGGTAGGACAGCACTTCCCGGCCCTGCACGTCGTACCCGATCACCTGCGGCGCGGCGTCGAAGCCGCCCTGCTCAAGGTGGCGCAGCAGCGCGTGTACGGCCGGAGTCCAGAGCCCGGCCGAACGGCGCACCGTGTCGCCCACCCGGACCACCGTCGTGACGTTGCCGCCGGTGAGCGGCACCTCGGTCAGGTGGGTGCGCCCAACAGTGCGTCGACGAACGCCTCCGGCTCGAACGGCGCGAGGTCGTCGGCGCCCTCACCCAGGCCGACCAGCTTCACCGGGATGCCGAGTTCGCGCTGCACCGCGATGACGATGCCGCCCTTGGCGGTGCCGTCGAGCTTGGTCAGTACCACGCCGGTCACCTCCACCGCCTCGGTGAACACGCGGGCCTGCACGAGGCCGTTCTGACCGGTCGTCGCGTCCAGCACAAGTAGCGTCTCGTCAACCGGGCCTTGCTTTTCCAGCACGCGCTTGACCTTGCCCAGCTCGTCCATCAAGCCGGTCTTGGTATGCAGCCGCCCGGCGGTGTCCACGAGGACCGTGTCGACACCGGCCGCCGCGCCCTGCCGGACCGCCTCGAAGGCGACGGACGCCGGGTCGCCACCCTCCGGCCCGCGCACGGTCACCGCACCGACCCGGCCGCCCCAGGTTTCCAGCTGGTCGGCGGCGGCCGCGCGGAATGTGTCGGCGGCGCCCAGCAGCACCGACCGGCCGTCGGCGACGAGCACCCGGGCGAGCTTGCCGCAGGTGGTGGTCTTGCCGGTGCCGTTCACCCCGACGACGAGCACGACACCGGGCCGGCCGGCGTGGGGGCCGGTGTGCAGCGTCCGGTCGGCGGTAACGCCGATCGCGCGGACCAGCTCGTCGGCCAGCAGCGCACGCAACTCGCCGGCACTCCGGCTACCCAGCACCCGGGTACGTTCGCGCAGCCGCGCAACGATCTCCTGGGTCGGGCCGACGCCCACATCGGCGGTGAGCAAGGTGTCCTCGATGTCGTCCCACGCGGCGTCGTCGAGATGCTCGCGGGACAGGATGGACAGCAGGCCGCGGCCCAGCGAGGACTCCGATCGGGCCAGTCGGTCGCGGAGCCGCACCAACCGGCCGGCCGCCGGCGCCGGCACATCAAGCAGATCGGCGGCAGCCGGTGGGGCCACCGCCTCGGCGGGCGCGGGCAAGGTGGCCCGCCGGCGCCGGCGGGGTAGCACGAGTGCCACCAGGCCGAGAATCGCGACGGCTGCGATCCCGGCGGCCAGCAGCAGGTATTCCATGATGTCGATCCAATCAAAGCCGCCGGGCCGGGTGCCGGCCCGGTCGGTCAGCAGATCAGGCGGTCTCGAGCTCGCGCAGCCGCTGGCTGATCACGGTGGTCAGGCCGTCGTCGCGCATGCTCGTCCCATACAGCGCATCAGCCACCTCCATCGTGCGTTTCTGATGCGTGACGACGATGAGCTGGCTGGCCGCCCTGAGTTCCTCGATGAGATCGATCAGCCGGCCCAGGTTGACGTCGTCCAGGGCCGCCTCGATCTCGTCGAGGACGTAGAACGGGCTGGGCCGGGCCCGGAAGATGGCCACCAGCAGCGCGACTGCGGTCAGCGAGCGCTCCCCGCCGGACAGCAGGGACAACCGCTTGATCCGCTTGCCCGGCGGCCGGGCCTCGACCTCGACGCCGCTGATCGCCAGATCGTCGGGATCGGTCAGCACGAGGCGACCCTCACCGCCCGGGAACAATGTGCCGAACACCACCTCGAACTCCCGCGCCGTATCTGCGAACGCCGCGGCGAAGACCTCCTGGATGCGGGTGTCGACGTCGCGGATGACGGTGAGCAGGTCACGGCGGGTATTGCGCAGGTCCTCGAGCTGGGTGGACAGGAACGCCTGCCGCTCCTCCAGCGCGGTGAACTCCTCCAGAGCAAGCGGGTTCACCCGGCCGAGCAGAGCCAGGTCACGCTCGGCCCGCGCCGCGCGCTTCTCCTGCACCGTGCGGTCGTAGGGGCTCGCCTCGGCCGCGGGATCGCCGGCGGGCGCCTCGGGGTCGGGGCACGGCACCGCGACCTGCGGTCCGTACTCGGTGATCAGAGTCTCCACGTCGATGCCGTGCTCCTGGGCGGCCCGGACCTCCAACGCCTCGATCCGCATCCGTTGCTCGGCCCGAGTCACCTCGTCGCGGTGCACCACGTCGACCAGCCGCTCCAACTCGACCGCGAGCTCTCGGCCGCGTTGCCGGACGGCCAGCAACTCGCCCTCCTGGACCACCCGGTCCCCGGCGATCTGGTCGCGGGTGGCGGCGGCCTGGGCGAGGGATCGGGCCAGCGCGGCCAGTGCGACCTCGGCGCCGCGTACGACGGCCGCGGAGACCGCTGCGCCGCGGGCCCGGGCTGTCCGGGCCCGGTCTGCCCGGTCCTGTGCCGAGCGCTCGTCGGCGGCGGCGCGCAGCAGGGCTTCGGTCCGCCCGGCCACCGCCCGGACCCGCTCCTCGGCGGTGCGGACGGCCAGCCGGGCTTCTGTCTCGGCCTGCCGAGCAACACTGGCCTGGGCCGCCAGCACATCGCGATCGCCGGTGGCGGGCTCATTTCCAGACGGTGCCGCGGTGCCGGACTGCAACTCCTGCTCGAGGTCAGCCAGGCCGGACAGGTCACGGTCGCGGGCCTGCTCGGCCGCGATGCGCGCGCGTTCGAGCCGCTCGGCCTCGGCGCCGGCCGAGCGAGCTGCCGCGCCCAGTGCGCCGAGCCGCTCGCCGACCGCGGCCAGTTCGGCGTCCGAGGCGTGCAAGGCCGTCAACGCCCTGGTCACCTCCCCCCCGCGGGCGGCGACCTGCTGG
>JALZAK010000151.1 GCA_030948385.1 Actinomycetota bacterium | reverse complement strand
GGCCAGCGCGACGGCCGCGGCGGGTACCAGCCCCGACAGCGGGAGGGCGACGTGCCGGCGGGCCGCCGGCGGCACCTCGGGCACCCAGCCGAGATCCTCGACCGCACCGACGACCGGCCGTGGCAGCGCCGGCGCCGGCATCCCGACCACGGTTGCGGCCATCGTCCAGAGGTCGACGAACGGCCCTTCGCGCTGGGCTTTGACCAGGGACGGCAGCGGCAGCGGGAAGGCGCCGGGGTCGTCCGGTCCGCCGATCAGCAGCAGCGGCCAGATCCACTCGGTGTCCTCCGGGTGCACGGTCCACGCGCCGCGGACGGCGTACACCACGAGGTCGCCGGCCGAGCCCGGTGGCGCCTCGTCGTGCTCGACCAGGCCGAGCAGCCGGCCGAGCCCCGGGTCGACCGCCGCCTGCAGCGTTGCGGCGAGCGGCGGCACCTGCACGGTGGCCGTCGCGACCGACGTGCCGGCGAGCGACTCCGGTGCCAGCAGCAGGCTGCCCGGCGGTGCGCCGACGTCGTCGACGACCGCCCGCACCATCGCCTCGAGCCGTTCGGACCACAGCAGCTTGACCCGCTCGATCTCCTCGGCCGGGGTGACCGGGTCACACGATGCCGGGTCGGGCGCGTCGGGCTCGTCGTGCAGCCCGAGCAGCTGCGGCGCGCCACGCAGCACCCGGTCGACGGCGCGATCCCAGTCATCGGCGAAGCCCTCGTAGCGCGCGCCCCGGTCGATCGGCAGGGCGAGGTAGCGCCAGGCCTCCTTGCCCGGTCGTTCGTGTACTTGCCGGGCACGCAGCACCCGGATGCCGACGACGGTGGCCGCGCCGGCCACCTGGACCCGGTCCATCCCGGTCGCGCAGACCTGGTACGGCGATTGGGTGGCAGTCGCGACGACGGATGCGCCCTGGACACCGGTGACCAGGGCGTCGACCCGGACCCCTGATTTCGGCAGCCATTGCCGCAGCCCGCCGGCGAGCGTGAGGCCGCGCCGGTCGTAGCGCTGCGCGTCGCGCGCCGGCTGGGCGTCCTCGACCAGCACCTCGGCGTAGATCACCGGGTTGCCCGGCTCGGACGGCAGCCAGGCGGTGGCCGGGCCGGCCGCCGCGAGGTCGAACGGGACGTTCAACGAGCCGCCGGCGGCGTCGGTCCACACCACGTCAGTGGCGGGCGCGACCCGCTCGGCGCTGCCGACCGCGACCCGGTCGACGAGCAACGGTGCTACCGGCAATCCGAGCGCCGGCCCGGGCAGCACCCGCAGGTGCACGCCGGGCTGCAGGTGCGGGTCGCCGCGGCCGTCGAGCGCGGCGGCGGTCAGCGCCCAGGTCGGGGCGAAGCGGCTCACGGGACCTCCCTGCGGACCGTGCGCGGGCCGCCGAGTAGCTGGGCGCCGCCGACGGCGGTGCGGCCACGGAGCGAGTCGGCCAAGGTCACCGACAGAGCATCCGTTGCGGCCGGCACGACGGCGGATGCCGGCGCTAGCAGCACCCGGGTGCCGCTGGCCGTGCTGCGTACGTGGGTTAGCGCCGCGGCCCCGACCGTGGCGCTAACGTCGATCCGGCCGTTGCGGGCGATCGGCTCGGGCGCCTCGAGCAGCACGCCGGCGAGCGCCCACGCCGTACGCCCGGACGCCGGGTCGGGCGGCACCCACAGCGTCGTCGTACGCGGCCGCGGTGACAGTGGCCACGGGTCGAGGCCGAGGCCGGTCAGCGCCGCGTCGAGCGCCGCGTCGTCGTACCGGATCGCCGCGAGGCCCGGCCACTGCGCCGGCAGCAGGACGTCGCCGGGCGTGACCGCGGTCGGGTCGCCGCCCGGCAGGCCGAGCACGCGCAATACCTCGTCGACGTCGTGCCAGCGCGAGGTCCGGAAGTGCCAGCGCTGGACGGCCGCGTCGGCGCCGCCGGACCGCGGATGGGCGACGAGCAGCAGGTCGTAGGCCTTGTCCGGTGACAGCGCGGCCTCGACCTCGACCGCGGTGCCGCCGAGCGAGGTCGGGGGCACGCACGGCGACGCGGCCGCGGCCTCGACGACGGCCGTCTCGACCGGCAGCAGCACGTTGTCGGCGACCCAGGTCTTGATCGTGGCCGTGGTCACCAGATCGGGCGGGTGGGCGCCCGGCGGGACCGTGCCCGGGTCGACGTCGGTCGGCCGCACCTCGACCCGGGTGTCGAAGCCGTAGCCGTCGAGCAGCTTCGCGAAGTAATCCACCGAGAACGTCACCCGGATCGGGTCATCGAGCAGGTGCGGTAGCGGACCCGAGGGCTGCCCGCCGGTCACGTAGCGCGCGGTGCTGCGGGGGTCGAAGGTCGCCTCCCCGATCAGGTCGACCGGCGCCGGCGGTGTGGTCGCCGCGGCCAGCGCGGCGGTGCGGAAGGTGTAGACGTCGGTGCCGCCGGCCTGCCACCCCCCGGGGTCGGGAGCGCCGGGTGCCGGCGACGAGTCGGAGCGCTCCCAGCGCTGCCACTCCCAGCTCACCGAGACGCGGTAGTCGGTGGCCGGCCGGAGCAGGGTGCGCGCCGGCGGCCCGAGGACCACGACGACCGGCAGGACGACCTGGCCGGTCACCCCGCCGGCCCCCGAGGCGGTGGCGGTGGCTAGCACCGTCTCGGGCACTCCCGTCGCGTGTGCAGTCAATGCGGTGAGGACCTCCGAGCGATGCTCCTCGGCCTGCCGGGCTTCGAGCTCCTCGTGCCAGCGCACGCCGCAACTGCCGACGATGGTGACCCGCCGGCCGGGCGCGGGCGCGATCCGGAAACCGACCCACGGGCCGGCGCCGGGCGCGCGGTAGACGACGGTCGCGCAATGCCGACCCTCCCGTGTGGACGGTTTCCACGGCTTCTCGGTGCCGTCGGGGAGGACGCCCACGACGTCCGGCGCAGCCAGCTGCTGGTCGCGGCCCGGTTGCCAGTGCAGCAGCTGACCCGACGCGCCGGCCGGGTCGGCGCCACCCACGCACACCTCGGCCAGCCCGCCCTCGCCCTCGCCGAAGACTTCCACGGCGACGATGCCGGCGCCGCGCAGCGTCAGCGTCGCTGTCTGCGGCGCATCGGCGCGATCGATCTCGTGGCCCTCGGCGTCGAGCGCGACGGCCTCCCACCGCTGCCCGATCGTCGCGCGCACGCTGACCTCGGCCGTCGGCGCCGGCAGCTCCACCCGCAGTCCCTTGGAGATCAACAGCAGCGCCCAGCGACCGTCGCCGTCGAAGTCCTCCACCTGCAGGGGCCGGCCGGCCCGGTCCTGCACGATCAGCCCGCGGTAGCGAAGGACCGTGCCGTCGCCCTCGGTGAACTGCGGCAGGGTGTCCGGGTTGAGATCGCCGAAGTCGACGCACCCGTCGGGGACGACGCTCCCGCCCGGCTTTCCCTCGTGCATCGGGACCCGGCACACCTCCAGGACGAGCGTCGGGCTGGACAGCGGCGGGTCGTACGTCGCGGCGAGGCCCAGCGCGCCCAGTTCCTGGCCGCCGCGGACGAACGACGCGAGCCGCCAGCCGGTGGTCCGGGTTGGGCCGGTCGCCAGACCGGTCGGCGTGTCCAGTGGCGCGAGCGCGGCCGGCTGCACCGCAACGCCGGCGGTCACGGCGAGAGCGACGGTGACGGCCCACGGCCGGTCGCCGGGCTGCGACCCGA
>JALZAK010000118.1 GCA_030948385.1 Actinomycetota bacterium | reverse complement strand
GCGCCGGCCTGCTCGCGGCGCTGTGCGCCGGCGCGGGAGTGCTGCGCGAGTCCGGCTGTTGGACGGACCTCTGGCGTCGGCTGCCCGAGCCGGCTCGCGCCGCCGTCCACGGCGGGATCATCGCGGTGGCGGGCAGCCTGGCCGGGGCGGTCCTGCTGGCCGGCGGGTCGCTCGCGGCTAGTGCGGGCGAGGCCGGTCGGGTGCTCGCCGGGCTGCGGGTAGGCGTCGTGGGCGCTGTCGTGCTGACCCTGCTCTCGCTGGCCTACCTGCCCAACGCCGGCATCTACGCGCTGGCCTTCGTGGCCGGGCCCGGCTTCAGCGTGGGTAGCGGGACGACGGTATCCGCGACCGGGGTGCGGTTGCTGCCGCTGCCGGCGCTGCCGCTGCTGGCGGCGCTGCCTACCGGTCCGGTCGGGCCCTGGCTGGTCGCCCTGATGCTGGTGCCGGTTGCCGGCGGGGTGCTGGCCGGCGTCGTCGTGGGCCGCCGACAGGCGGGCGCGGCGACCCGGACCCGGATCCTGGCCGGCGCCGGCAGCGGAGTCGCCGCCGGCGTTCTGGCCGGTCTGCTGTGTGTGGCCGCGGCCGGCCCGGCCGGCGCCGGCCGGCTGGCCGAAATCGGGCCGAGCGCGTGGCGGGTCGCCGTGGCGCTGGCCCTCGAGATCGGACTGCCGGCGATGGCCACGGCGTGGTGGACCGGTCGCCCGGCTAGTTCAGACCCAGAGTGAGCTAAACGGCGCCCAGGGCAGATTGCGCGCCACAGCAAAAGTCATCCACACCAGCAAGCCGAGCTTGAGCACCCGGCTGGACGGCCGCCAGGTGGGTGGTGCCCGGAAGCCCAGCCGTGGCAGCGACCAGACCAGCCAGGCCCACACCAGCACCGGCACCATCAGTAGCGCGACGGCGTTGTAGCGCGCCGCGGAGACTACGTCGCCGTGCAGCAGTGCGTGCAGCATGCGGGTCGATCCGCAGATCGGGCAGTCCAGCCCGGTCAAGGTCCGCAGTGGACAGACGGGGAGCCCGCTGCCCGGACGGGTCGGGTCGACGATGGCAGCGACCGCGCAGCAGGCTGCGGCGACGGCAGCCGCGCCGATCGGCCCCGCCCAGGCAGGCAGCCGGGCCGCGATCGTCGCGCCAGGGTGCAGCCGGATATCTCGGACGGCACCGCTGGCGGTCGGTGTCAGGGTCAAACTAGTACCGGGTACGGGAGGTGCCGAACTTAACCCCGATGAAGACGTAGTACAGGATTCCCAGGAGCAGCGCGACGATGCCGCCGATCCAGGCGATCCGCGGCAGGGTCGTCGGCTGGCCGTTCTTGGCCGCCTGCGACTGCCCGATCAGGCCCAGCACGATCGAGGCGGGCGAGCAGCAGAACCAGCAGACGATGCCGATGATGCCCATGATCATCGGGCCGTTGCTCTGCGCCGCCGGCGCGCCGCCGTAGCCACCGGCCGGCTGGGCACCGTAGCCACCGCCGGGCGGCGGTGCGCCGTAACCGCCAGGCTGCGCGCCGTACGGGTCCTCGGGTGGTGGGGTGGTCATAGGTCCTCCTTGGCTATGGGTATAGGGCGTACCGGGCCGCGCATAGCCACCTGGTGCCTCCCCGTCGTATCGCGTGCAGTAGACCACAGCAGCTTCACGCCGACGGTCAGCTCCCGGTCAGCCGCCGGCTGAAGTCATCAGCACACTTCTGGATCTTGGCTTGGTCCCCGTGCGCCTTGTTGATGCAGTCCGTATAGGACGTGACGCCGCTCTTGTTGATGACGAGGGCGTAGAAGACGGCGATGGCGATCGCCACGAGCACGGCGATGAACCCGAGGATGGCGCCGGTCAGCGCGACTCCGCCGTTCGTGGCCATCCCGCGCTTAGCCCGGCCGCGGCCGATCAGGCCGAGAACGATCGCCACTGCTCCCAGGAGAATTCCCAGTGGAATCCCGATGATGAACCAGCCCAGGAACAGTGAGAAGACCAGTCCGACTATCCCGGTGATCAGTGCCCCGGTGCCCAGCCCGTTGCTCGGCCCCGGCTGGCCGGCCACCGCGCCGGCTGGCATGCCGTACTGCGGTGCGCCGTACTGCGGGGGTGGTGCGCCGTATGGCGGCGGCGGTGGCGGAGCGCCGTACTCCGGCGGTGGTGCGCCGTATTGCTGCGGGGGTGCGCCGTACTGGTGTGCCCCGCCGGGCTGACCGGGAGGCAGCGGGTCTTGCGGGCCATAGGGATCCGGCGGGCCGCTGCCAGGGTCATCGCTGCCCGGCGGTGGGGGGAGCGTGGACATGTGGGCCTCTCTGCCCGGGAGCCGATGTGCTCCGGTGCGGGCCAAACACTGGCATCGTTTCGGTTGCCGCGTTCCGGGTCAAGAATCGCCCCGGCGCGCCACTATCGTGCAGGCACCCACCCCTGTCGGCCGTCCGCACCGGGAGGACATCCTGGCCGCCCGCCTCGTCGTCCTGGTCTCGGGCACCGGCAGCAACCTGCAGGCTCTGCTGGAGGCCAGTGCGGTGCCGGCCTTCGGCGCCGAGATCGTCGCCGTCGGCGCCGACCGCGATGACATCCCGGCGCTGGAGCGAGCCGCCGAAGCGGGAGTGCCGTCCTTCGTGGTGCGCCTGGGCGACTTCGCGGACCGCGCCGGCTGGGATCGCGCGCTGGCCGAGCAGGTGGCCTCCTACCGGCCCGATCTCGTGGTCTCGGCCGGCTTCATGAAAATCGTCGGCCCGGAGTTCCTCGGCCGCTTCGGGCAGCGCATCGTCAACACGCACCCGGCGCTGCTGCCGGCCTTCCCGGGTGCTCATCCGGTCCGGGACACGCTGGCCTATGGCGCCAAGCTGACCGGCGCGACCGTCCACCTGGTCGACGCCGGCGTGGACTCCGGCCCGATCGTGTCCCAGGCGCCCGTCCCGGTGCTGCCCGGTGACACCGAGGAGTCCCTGCACGAGCGGATCAAGACGGTCGAGCGCGCCCTGCTGGTCGACACGGTGGGCCGGATGGTGCGGGGCGGCTACCAGGTGAGCGGGAGAGAGGTGATGCTGGGATGACGCGCATCGAGGTCCGCCGGGCTCTGGTCAGCGTGTACGACAAGACCGGGCTGGCCGACCTGGCCCAGGGGCTACATCGCGCCGGTGTGGAGATCGTGTCCACCGGATCGACCGCGGCACACATCGATGCGGCCGGAGTACCGGTCACAGCGGTCAGTACGGTCACCGGCTTCCCCGAGGTGCTCGACGGCCGGGTCAAGACGCTGCACCCGCACGTGCACGCCGGCCTGCTCGCCGACCGCGCCAACCCGGCCCATCTCGCCCAGCTGGCCGAGCTCGGCATCGCGCCGTTCGAGCTGGTGGTGGCCAACCTCTACCCATTCGCGACGACGGTGCGATCCGGCGCCGGCGCGGCAGAGGTGATCGAGCAGATCGACATCGGCGGCCCGTCGATGGTGCGGGCGGCCGCGAAGAACCACGGCAGCGTGGCGGTGGTGGTCGATCCGTCCGCGTACCCAGAGGTGCTCGACGCAGTGGCGGGAGGCGGCTTCGACCGGGCGCAGCGCCGGCGCCTGGCCGCGCAGGCGTTCGCGCACACCGCCAGCTATGACGGTGCGGTGGCGAACTGGTTCGCCACCCAGCTGGCGCTCGAGGACGGCTGGTGGCCGGCGTATGCCGCGCGCAGCTACGAGCGGGCGGCGATCCTGCGCTACGGCGAGAACCCGCACCAGCGGGCCGCCCTCTACGTCGAGGCCGACCGGCCGGCCGGCATCGCCCAGGCCGAGCAGCTGCACGGCAAGGAGATGTCCTACAACAACTACGTCGACGCCGAGGCCGCACACCGGGCCGCCTACGACTTCGATCAGCCGTGCGTGGCCATCATCAAGCACAGCAACCCGTGCGGCATCGCCGTCGGGGTCGACGTGGCCGAGGCCCACCGCAAGGCGCACGACTGCGATCCGCAGTCGGCGTACGGCGGTGTGATCGCGGCCAACGTCGAGGTGTCGGCGGCGATGGCCGAGCAGGTGGCCGGAGTGTTCACCGAGGTCGTCGTCGCGCCGGCGTACCAGCCGGCCGCTCTGGAGATCCTGACCCGCAAGAAGAACCTCCGGCTGCTGGCCTGCGCGCCGCGGGCCCGCGCCGGCGTGGAGGAGCGCGAGGTCAGCGGCGGGCTGCTCGTGCAGACGGTCGACGCGATCGACGCTCCGGGCGACGACCCGGCGACCTGGACTCTCGTGGCCGGCGCCGGCGATCCGGCCGACGACGCGACGATGCGCGACCTTGCCTTCGCCTGGCGGGCGGTCCGCTCGGTGAAATCCAACGCGATCCTGCTGGCCGCCGACTCGGCCACGGTGGGCGTCGGGATGGGCCAGGTCAACCGGGTGGACGCGGCCCGGCTGGCGGTGTCCCGGGCGGGTGAACGGGCCCGCGGCTCGGTCGCGGCGTCGGATGCCTTCTTCCCGTTCGCCGACGGGCTGCAGGTGCTGCTCGACGCCGGCGTGCGGGCAGTGGTGCAACCGGGCGGATCGGTCCGCGACGAGGAGGTCATCGCGGCAGCCGCGGCAGCCGGCGTGCCGATGTACCTCACCGGAACGCGGCACTTCTTCCACTGACCCCGCGCACGCGCCGGAGAGGACGGCCGG
This sequence comes from Actinomycetota bacterium, assembly GCA_030948385.1. Classification (GTDB taxonomy): domain Bacteria; phylum Actinomycetota; class Actinomycetes; order Mycobacteriales; family QHCA01; genus QHCA01. The sequence goes on along the minus strand of JALZAK010000118.1, from coordinate 37,479 downwards.
GGTGGCAGACTCGGGCGCGTGACGGCGGTGATCCTGGACGGCAAGGCGACGGCCGCGCAAGTGCGGGCGGAACTGCTGGAGCGGGTGACCCGGCTGCGCGAATCAGGCATCGTGCCGGGGCTGGGCACCGTGCTGGTCGGCGACGACCCCGGCAGCCGTGCCTATGTGGCCGGCAAGCACCGCGACTGCGCGCAGGTCGGCATCTCCAGCATCGCCAGGGAGCTGCCGGCGACCGCCAGCCAGGCCGATGTCGAGTCCGTCGTCGCGGAGCTGAACGCCGACCCGGCCTGCACGGGCTACTTGGTGCAACTGCCGCTGCCCGCCGGCCTGGACCCCAACGCCGTGCTGGAGCTGATGGATCCGGCCAAGGACGCGGACGGCCTGCATCCGACCAACCTCGGCCGGCTGGTGCTGGGCATCCCCGGTCCGTTGCCCTGCACGCCGCGCGCCATCGTCGAGCTGCTGCGCTGCTACGACGTGCCGATCGCCGGCGCGGACGTGGTGGTGGTGGGCCGCGGTCTCACGGTGGGCCGCGGGCTCGGGCTGCTGCTCACCAGGCGGACCGAGAACGCCACCGTCACCTTGTGCCATACCGGCACGCGCGACCTGCCGGCGCACCTGCGCCGGGCCGACATCATCGTCGTCGCGGCCGGCACCCCGGGGCTGGTCACGCCCGATGTGGTGCGCCCGGGTGCCGCCGTGCTCGACGTCGGCATCACCCGTACCGCGGAGGGGCGGCTGGTCGGCGACGTGGTGCCGGCGGTCCGCGACGTGGCCGGCTACCTGGCGCCGATGCCTGGTGGGGTAGGCCCGATGACCCGAGCCATGCTGCTGGCCAACGTGGTCGAGGCCGCGGAGCGCTCGGCCACCCCGGTCGCTGTCTAGACTGCGCGCCATGGCCGAGACCGCTGCGCCGACCGCCGGCCAGCCGCGCGGCCTGGCCGACGTCATCGCGGCCAGCACCGCGATCAGCGACATCGACGGGCGCGCCGGGCTGCTGTCCTACCGGGGCTACGACATCCACGACCTGGCCGGCACGATCAGCTTCGAGGAGTGCGTGCACCTGCTCCAGCGGGGGTCCCTGCCGACGATGCCGGAGCTGGCTGCACTCCGGACTGAGTTGGAAGACGGACGGGCGGTCGGCCCGACCGCCGGCGCGGTACTTGAGCTCCCCGGAGTGCGCGACGCGGCCCCGATGGAGGCCTTGCGCACTATCGTCTCGGCGCTGTCGGCCGACGATCCCGACGCCGCGTCCAACGCGCCAGAGGCCAACCGGCGCAAGGCGATCCGGCTGGTGGCGCAGTTGCCGGCGCTGGTGGCGAGCTATCAGGCGGCCCGGACCGGCTCGCCGCTGCCCGACGCCGATCCCGCGCTCGGTGTCGCCGGCAACTTCCTCCTCCAGATCACCGGCAAAGTGCCCGACCCGGTGGCTGTGTCCTCGTTCGACGAATGCCTCGTGCTGCATGCCGACCACACGATGAATGCCTCTACGTTCGCCGCCCGCGTCTGCGCGGCCACCCTGTCGGACATGCACTCGGCCGTCACCGCCGCAATCGGCACCCTGAAGGGCCCGCTGCACGGCGGGGCCAACGAGGCGGTGATGCGGGTGCTCGAATCGATCGACGGCGTCGACGGCGTCGAGGCGTCGGTCCGCGAGCGGCTCGGCCGGGGCGAGAAGCTGATGGGTTTCGGCCACCGCGTCTACCGGACGGAGGACCCGCGCGCGACCCACCTGCGGGCCATGTCCCGCCGGCTGGGTGAGTTGGCGGGCGACACCCGCTTCTACGAGATGTCGCACCGGATGGAGCAGGCCGTCTTCGAGGTCAAGGGCCTGCGACCGAACGTCGATTTCTACGCGGCCTCGGCCTACCACTCGCTGGGCATCGCCACGGACTTGTTCACTCCGGTCTTCGCGGTCTCCCGGATGGCCGGGTGGACCTCGCACGTGATGGAACAGCATCTGGACAACAGGCTGATCCGCCCGGACAGCGAGTACATCGGCCCGCACGACCAGCGGGTCGTGCCGCTGGCGGAGCGCTGAGCCGCGTGGACCTGCCAGACCTTTCCCCGGAGCTCGACCCGACGTCCCTCTCGGTGGCCCGCTATCCCGCCGGCTGGTGGCCGACCGCGCCGATCAGGGGATTCTGCGGGCTGGTCTTCGACGACGACGAGGTGACCGTGGTCGCACCGGAGGAGGCCTTCGCCCAGCTCGACGCCCCGGACTCGCTCGAACCGGGATGGCGGCGGATCACCTTCGCCGGGCCGCTGCCGTGGGAGATGGTCGGCTTCCTCGCCGACGTTGCCGACCGGTTGGCCGGCGCCCGGATCCCCTTCACGTCCATGTCGGGCTTCACCACCGATCACGTACTGGTCCGCTCGGCCCAGGCCGAGGTCGCGGTCGCGGTGTTGCGGGGCGGGCAACCGCCCGACCTACGCCGCGACGTCACCAACCCCTGAGCGCAGACCCGCCCGGAACCGCGGGCCGGATGGGGCTACTGTGCAATCAGATACGCGCGGGTCCTCCCGCGTGGGTTGCCACGGACGGGGGCACGTGAGCGACTCGGCAGCATTCCGGGTGCACCCGGCGGCCCTCGATGCGTTGAGCGCGGCGTCCCGGGACGGTGCCCAACTCCTCACCAGTGGCCGGGACCGCTTTCTGTCCACCCCGGTACCGCCGGCCGTGGCCTTCGGAAATCTCAGTATCAGCAGCGCGCTGTACGGCGCCTGCACCGGCCTGGCCGACCGCGGCCGGGCGGCCGCAGGCAGCCTGTCGGCCGTCGTCGGCCATGACGTCGGCCGGCTGGACCGGACCGCGGCGGCGTACAAGGACAGCGATGCGACGCATTCCTCGATGTTCAGCAGGCTCCTCGACACGCTCAACCCACTCGGCTCATGACGTCAGGCCCGGCCTTCGGGGCAGCTGCTGCCGTGCCGAGCATTTCGGTGCCCGCTGCCCTGTGGGAGCTCGGTGCCGACCCGGCTGCGATTCGCGCCTGGGCAGCCGGCCTGCAGGAACTCGGGACCTCATCCGATCGTGCCCACGAGCTGGTCACGCCGGTGGCCGACCAGCTGTACGAAACCTGGCACGGCAGTGCCGCCGGCACCTGGAACGAGCATCGCAGCGCCCTGTACGCCGACCTCGGGCGGACGTCGGCCGCGGCGTGGGGAAGCAGCCAGCGGCTCTTGGACGTGGCCCGCACGCTCGAGCAGGGACAGCGCCGGCTGACCGACCTGCGGGACACAACCTGCGCCGGCTGCCCGGCGACCGCCGGCGGTGCGGCCATCGAGTTCCACCCGGCCGACCCATCGGCTTCGGATCGGGTGCTGGAGCACGTCCGCCAGGCTGAGCAGATCCGCGCCGAGCTGGCCGACAGCCTGCGCGGAGTGCCAGCCGCCCTCGGCGAGTACCACGATGCCTTCGATCAGATCGACTCGACCTGGGCCGCCGACACGTCGAAGACCTTCACCAAACCCAAGCACGGCAAGGCCAAGAAGAAAAAGAGTCCGGACCCGTGGGGCCAGTACGTCGACCCCCGGCCCAGCCCGCCGAAGCCACCGCCGAAGTACCCACCACCGCTGCGGCCGCTGCCGGTGGACGGCCCCCCGCCGGAGTCGCAGTCTGACTTGGGTAGCCTGCTGGACCCGAAGCACGGCCTCCCGGTCATCCCGGAGCCGCCGTTGCTGTTGTTCCCCTGAGAATCGCGGCCGGGCCGCCGCGCCGGCGTTCGGCTAGCCTCTCGGCAGGTTTGCTGTCGCCGGACCGAGGAGGCTCATCCCGATGGCGCGTCAGGGCAAGGTCACTGTCGTCGGGGCCGGCTTCTACGGCTCGACCACCGCGCAGCGGCTGGCTGAGTACGACATCTTCGAAACGGTCGTACTGACCGACATCATCGAGGGCAAGCCCGAGGGACTGGCGCTGGACATCAACCAGTCGCGGCCCATCGAGGGATTTGAGACAAGGGTCGTCGGTGTCGGCGGCGGTGCGTACGGACCGACCGAGGGATCGGACATCGTGGTGATCACCGCCGGCCTTCCGCGCCGGCCGGGGATGAGCCGGATGGACCTCCTGGAGACCAACGCCAAGATCGTCCGCGACGTGGTGGAACGGGTCACGATCAGCTCCCCGGAGGCGGTGCTCATCGTCGTGTCGAACCCGCTGGACGAGATGACCGCCCTGGCGGCGCGGGTGTCGGGCTTCCCCAAGTCCAAGGTGATCGGCCAGGCCGGCATGCTCGACACCGCCCGGTTCAGCCACTTCGTCGCCACCGAACTGAATGTTTCGGTGAAGTCGGTCCAGACGCTGACGCTGGGCTCGCACGGCGACACGATGGTGCCGGTGCCCAGCGCATGCACGGTCAACGGCCGGCCGCTGTCCGACCTGCTCGATGCAAGCCGGATCGAGGCGCTGGTGGCCAAGACTCGCGACGGCGGCGCCGAGATCGTCGCCCTGCTCAAAACCGGCTCGGCGTATTTCGCCCCGTCCGCCGCCGCGGCCCGGATGGCCCGGGCGGTCGCCACCGACTCCGGTGAGGTGATGCCGGTCTGCGCCTGGGTCTCCGGCGAATACGGAGTGGACGGCGTCTATCTCGGCGTGGAGGCCGAGCTGCGCCGCGAAGGCGTACACCGCATCATCGAACGCGATCTCACCGACTTCGAGCGGTCGGCGTTGCTTGAGGCGGCGCAGTCCGTACGGGCCAAGCAGGCCGACGTCGAGAATCTCTGAGGGGCCAGATGTCCAAGATCAAGGTGGCCAACCCGGTCGTCGAACTCGACGGCGACGAGATGACCCGGATCATCTGGCAGTTCATCAAGGAGCAGCTGATCCTGCCCTACCTCGACATCGAACTGGACTACTACGACCTCGGCATCGAGCACCGTGACGCCACCGACGACCAGGTCACGGTGGACGCGGCCGAGGCGATCAAGCGCCACGGCGTCGGCGTCAAGTGCGCGACCATCACCCCGGACGAGGCCCGCGTCGCCGAGTTCGGCCTCAAGCGGATGTACCGCTCGCCCAACGGCACCATCCGCAACATCCTCGGCGGGGTCATCTTCCGCGAGCCGATCGTGATGTCGAACATCCCGCGGCTGGTGCCCAGCTGGACCAAGCCGATCGTGATCGGCCGCCACGCCCACGGCGACCAGTACAAGGCGACCGACTTCGTCGTGCCCGGCCCCGGCCGGGTGACGATCACCTACACGCCGGCGGACGGCGGCGAGGGAATGGAGTTCGAGATCGCCGACTTCCCCGGCGGGGGGGTGGCGATGGGGATGTACAACTTCGACGACTCGATCCGCGACTTCGCCCGGGCGTCGCTGCGCTATGGCCTCGACCGCGGCTTCCCGGTGTACCTGTCCACCAAGAACACGATCCTCAAGGCCTACGACGGCCGCTTCAAGGGCCTCTTCGCCGAGGTCTTCGAGGCTGAGTTCGCGGCCGACTTCGAGGCGGCCGGGCTCACCTACGAGCATCGGTTGATCGACGACATGGTGGCCGCTGCGATGAAGTGGGAGGGCGGGTACGTCTGGGCGTGCAAGAACTACGACGGTGACGTGCAATCCGACACCGTGGCCCAGGGCTTCGGATCGCTGGGCCTGATGACGTCGGTGCTGATGACCCCGGACGGCCGCACCGTCGAGGCGGAGGCGGCCCACGGCACGGTCACCCGCCACTACCGCCAGCACCAGCAGGGCAAGCCGACATCGACCAATCCGATCGCGTCGATCTTCGCCTGGACCCGCGGCCTCGCTCACCGCGGCAAGCTCGACGAGACGCCGGCCGTGACCGGTTTCGCCGAGACGTTGGAGCGGGTGTGCGTCGACACCGTCGAGGGTGGCCAGATGACCAAGGACCTGGCCGTGCTGATCGGCCCGGACCACGCGTACCTGAGCACCGAGGAGTTCCTGGCCGCACTTGACCGGGGCTTGCATTCCGCGATGGGCTAACGCTGCCCTACGTTCACGCCGCCAGTTCGAGGGTGGCCCGTACCTGACCAACGACGGCCGAGAGGTCGTGCATGTCGGTCGCCGTTACGTGGATCACGGTCCATCCCGCGGCGATCAGTGCATTGAGCCGGCGACGGTCTCGGCCCAGCTGGCCGGGTGCGCCATGCCAGGCGCCGTCGTACTCGACCGCCACTTTCGCTGCCGGCCAGGCCAGATCGACGCGGGCCACGAAGCGGCCGGCGTGGCGGACCTCGTACTGCGGCACCGCATCCGGCAGCCCGGCCATCGCCAGCAACACCCGCAGGACACTCTCGGGCGGCGACTCGGCCCGATGGTCACACAGCGCCAAAGTCGCCGACGCCCGGGTCTTGCCCTGCCCGGAGGCGAGCGTGAGTTGCGTGCGCAGGACTGCCGGCGAGACGAGTCGCACCGCCAGCATCGCATCGATCAGCGGCACGGCGGCCGGGGCTGCGTACCAGCGGGCGATATCGACTCCGGTGCGCGCCGGCACGGTTACGGGCCGCCGGCCGAGGACCGTGACGTCATCTGTACCATCCGCTCCTACGTGGACGGACAGACCCGGGGGAGCCCACCACGAGGTGCGCAATGGGACCAGCACATCCACGGGATCCTCCGCCCCGGCCTGGGCTATCCCGTACAGCCAGGCGGCAGATCGGCCGGCGAATACGCCGCCGGCGGGGAGCACCAGAGCCGCGGCCGCGACCGCCAGCCCGTGGTCAACGGCTAGCCGCGCGTCGGCATACACGTCGTGCCTGAGCCGGCGCCACGCAGAGGACCGGAGCTGCTTGCGGGTGAGTAGCCCGCGCTCGACGGCCCTACTGCCGCGGAAGACTCGGCCCGCCAGCGGCGCGGGCACGAAGGGCGAAGGGGGCACCGCATCACGCTGCCACGGATCGACCCACCGCCGCGGCCGCGATCCCCAGGCGGACGGTTAGCTGGAGATGTGGCCCTATCCGGGCCGCGGGACAGGGCCACAACGCCAGGTAAACCGGGAAATGGGGTCGGCCGGGGGGGGCTCCTATCCTGGGGGGGTGACCCGGACGCTGCTGAACGTCGGGATCGTGCTGGCGCTGATCCTGGTCGAGGGGGTCTTCGTCGCCGCCGAGATCGCGCTGGTGTCGTTGCGCGAGGGGCAGGTACGCGCCCAGGCGGATCGGGACCGCCGCGGCGCGGCGGTGGCCCGGCTGGCCCGCAACCCCAATCGCTTTCTCGCCGCGGCGCAGATCGGGGTCACCGTGGCCGCCCTGCTGTCCAGCGCGGTTGGCGCGGTGACCCTGTCCGAGACGGCCCGCAACGCCCTCGTCCGCGCCGGCATGGGCCGCACGCCGGCCGGGTTCCTGGGCGTCGTCGGGGTAACGCTGGTCATTTCCTTCGTCACACTGGTGATCGGCGAGCTCGCACCGAAGCGGCTGGGCCTGCAGCGGCCGGAGGGCACCGCCCGCCTGCTGGGGCCGACGCTTGACCGGCTGGCGTCGATGGCCCGGCCGCTGATCTGGCTGCTGTCGGCGACCACCAACGGAGTGGTCAGGTTGCTCGGCGCCGACCCGCACGCCAACCGTGACGCCATTACCGAGGAGGAACTCCGCGGGCTGGTCGCTGCGCACGAGTCGCTGACGAGGGACGAACGCCGGCTCATCGACGAGGTGTTCGCAGCCGGCGAGCGGCAGATCCGCGAGGTGATGGTGCCGCGGACCGAGGTCGACTTCCTGGAGGCGGGGATGACGGTCAGCCGGGCCGGGCGGCTCGCGCATCCCAGCCCGCACTCGAGATTTCCGGTGTTCGGCGAGTCACAGGACGACGTCGTCGGCTTCGTCCACATCCGCGACCTGTTGCGGATGCCGAGCACCGACCGCACCCGCACGGTGGGCGATCTCAGCCGCGAGGTCAAGCGCTTGCCGGACTCCAAACGGGTGCTGCCGGCGCTGTCGGAGATGCGCCGCGAAGGCCACCACCTCGCGATCGTCGTGGACGAGTACGGCGGCACGGCAGGCATCGTCACCCTCGAGGACCTGATCGAGGAGGTCATCGGCGACATCCGCGACGAGTACGACGCGCCGGCGCCGGACGCGGCGGGCGGCGGCCCGCAAGAGGTCGACGGGCTGCTCAACCTCGACGAGTTCGCCGAACGCACCGGGGTGACCCTCCCGGACGGGCCGTACGAGACGGCCGCCGGGTATGTGATGGCCGTCCTGGGGAGCGTGCCCGCACTGGGCGATGCCGTGGAGGTCGACGGCCGGCAGCTCACCGTCTGCGAGCTCGACGGCCGTCGGATCGCCCGGCTGCGGGTGACGCCGGCCGAGCCCGCCGAGGCGCCGGCCGGTGACGCAGCGCCGGGCAGCGGCGCCGTCGCCTGACACAATGCCCGCCATGCAGGCAGCGCGTCCCCGGGTGTTGTCGGGGATCCAGCCGACCGGCGTCGGGTCGCACCTGGGTAACTACCTGGGCGCACTGCGCAGGTGGGTCGCGCTCCAGGACACCCACGACGCCCACTACTTCGTGCCCGACCTGCACGCCATCACCGTCCCGCACGACCCGGCTGCACTGCGCCGGCGGACCCGCGAAGCCGTCGCCGAGTTGATCGCCTGCGGCCTCGACCCGGCCCGCTGCACAATCTTTGTCCAGAGCCAGGTCCCCGAACATGCGGAGCTGGCCTGGGTACTCAGCTGCATCACCGGATTCGGCGAGGCGAGCCGGATGACGCAGTTCAAGGACAAGAGCGTCCGCAAGGAGCTGGGTTCGGCCACCGTCGGCCTGTTCAACTACCCGATCCTGCAGGCCGCCGACATCCTGCTCTATCAGGCCGATCAGGTGCCGGTCGGCGAGGACCAGCGGCAGCACCTGGAGCTGACTCGGGACCTGGCCGCCCGCTTCAATGCCCGCTTCGGGAAGACGTTCACCGTGCCGGCGCCGTACGTGTTGCACGGAGCCGCGCGGATCGCCGACCTGCAGGACCCGTCGAAGAAGATGAGCAAGTCCCTGCCGCCCGCCGGCACCGTACTGGTGCTCGATCCGCCGGCCACCATCCGCAAGAAGATCCGCGCCGCGGTGACCGACACCGGGCGTGCTGTCGTCGCCGGGCCGGACAAGCCGGGCGTGACCAACCTGCTCAACATCCTCTCGGCACTGTCCGTTACGCCGGTCGAAACGCTGGAGAAAGAGTTCGAGGGCAGCGGCTACGGCCAGCTCAAAGACGCCGTCGCCGACGCCGTGGTGGCTGCGCTGGAGCCGATCCAGCAGCGCTACGCCGAGCTGGTCAGCGCGCCGGCAACCGTCGACGGCGCCCTTGCCGACGGCCTGGAGCGGGCCCGTCCGGTGGCGCGGGCGACGATGAATGCCGTCCGCGAGCGGGTCGGCTTCCTGCCGCCGGCTCCGACGCGGTGATGACTCGCCGCATCGGGGTCGCGATCGAGATCCCGCAGCCGTGGTCCGACGAGCTGGCCACCTGGCGGGCCAAGGTCGGTGATCCGCAGGCGGGCTCCATCCCGCCGCACGTGACCTTGCTGACGCCGATGCAGCTGCCCGATGGCGACCTGGCCGCCGCACAGGAGCATCTAGGCGCGGTCGCGGCCGACCGCCGGACCTTCGAGTTGCATCTGCGTGGCACCGGGACCTTCCGGCCGGTGTCGGACGTGGTGTTCGTCGTGGTGGCCAGCGGGATCAGCGAGTGCGAGCAACTGGAGCACCGGGTGCGGTCCGGCCCGCTGCAACGGGGGCTGCAATACCCGTACCACCCGCACGTCACGGTCGCGCAGGAGCTGCCCGATGATGCGCTGGACCGCGCCTATGACGGGCTGGCCGGCTTCGAGGCGCGATTCGAGGTTGCCGGTTTCACCTTGTTCGAACACGGAAGGGACGGGGTGTGGCGACCCCGGCGAGTCTTCGCGTTCCGCGCTTCGTCCAACGGTGCTTCCTCCCGTGGCGGGCCGCGTGAAGGAACGGCTTAACCGGCTGCGGCGGCGCTGGCCATGGCTCGACCACACCGTCCGCGCGTACGGCCGCTACAGCGCTGACGCCGGCGACCGGCTCGCGGCCGGTGTCACCTACTTCGGATTCCTCTCGGTGTTTCCCCTCATCGCACTCGCGTTCTCGGTGCTGGGTTACGTCCTGGCCGGTGACGCGCACGCGCAGGCGGACTTCGTGAAGACCTTGCAGGGGAACTTCCCGGGCCTGATCGGTGGCAAGGGCGGGATCGACGTCAACCAGATCGTCCGGGCCAAGGCCGGCGCCGGCGTGGTCGGCCTGATTGGGCTGCTCCTCGCCGGCCTGGGTTGGGTGGATGCACTGCGCGAGGCGATCCGCACGATGTGGCATCAGAACGTGCTGGCCGGCAACGTCTTGGTGAAGAAGCTCCGTGACATCGCCATCCTCGCCGGCCTGGGCATCGCGGTGGGCCTGTCGCTGCTGGTCACCGCTGTGGTCGCCGGGGCGACCACATTCGTATTGGGGCACCTCGGGATCAACGACTCGGTGCCGGCGAAGGTCGCAGTGGGGCTCCTCGGGCTGGTTCTGGTGATCGTCACCGACACCGTGCTGTTCGTGTATCTGTTCACCGGGTTGCCGCGCTTGCGAACGCCGCTACGCCGGGTGCTGCGCGGCGCCGTGCTGGCGGCCGTGCTCTTCGAGATCCTCAAGGTGGTCGGCAGCTTCTACATCAAGCGCACGACGCACAACCCGGTGTACGGCACCGTTGCGGTGGCGGTCGGCCTGCTGGTCTGGATCAACCTGGTCAGCCGCATCCTGCTGCTATGTGCGGCTTGGGTGGTGACGGCCGCAGGGGACAGCGATGTCGAGCCCTCGGGCACGGCGAGCAAGGAGGCCGCCCGCGAGGCCGGCCTGCCCGAGCGGTTCGCGGACAGCCCGACCGACGGCGATGCCGACGGCGATGGTGCGCCCATGCTGACCGAGGACGGTGCGCCGGCGCCGCTCCAGGCGGCCGTGCAGGGCCGGGCCGACGGGTCGGTCTACCCGGTGCCGCCCGCGACCGCGAAGGGCGCCGGCACGGCCGGTCCGCCCGACGGTGACTCCCCGGATCCGCCCGGATTCGGGCAGAAGGCGGCCGGCGCTGTGCTGGCGATCTGGCTGCGCCGGCGCAGCCGGCGGTGACCGGGCGGCCCCGGCAACACTGGCCCGTCGGAGCCAACCGTCGGTTGCCGCGCGACCGGATCCACCGGAGGCTAGAGTCGCCTCCGGCGGGCGTTCGCAGCAGTGCGGCGCGCAGTGGAGGGAGATCGTCTTGCCGGGTCGGCGGGCAGCACAGGTGGTAGCGGTTCTCGCGGTGGCGACCCTGACAGTCGCCGGGTGCGGCAATGGCAGCAAGGGGACCAAGAGCCCCGGCACGGCCGCCAAGAAGACGGTCAAGGTGGGCCTCGCCTACGACGTCGGCGGGCGCGGCGACAAGTCCTTCAACGACGCCGCCGCCGCCGGTCTCGACAAGGTCCGTAAGGACCTCAAGCTCAAGACCCAGGAGCTCTCGGCCACGCAGGGCGAGACCGACGCCGCCAAGGAGACCCGCCTCAAGCTGCTGGCCGCCGGCGGCTACAACCCGGTGATCGCGGTGGGGTTCGCCTACGCGACCGCCCTGGGCAAGATCGCACCGAAATATCCCGACACGAAGTTCGCCATCATCGACTCCACTGACGCCACCGGGCCCAACATCACCAACCTGGTCTTCGCCGAGGAGCAGGGCTCCTTCCTGGTCGGCGCGGCCGCCGCGCTGAAGACCAAGACCAAGAATGTCGGCTACATCGGCGGCGTGCAGGTGCCGCTGCTGGGCAAGTTCGAAGCCGGCTTCAAGGCCGGCGTGGCCGCGGTGGACAAGAACATCCAGGTGCAGGTGAAATACCTCACCCAGCCGCCGGACTTCACCGGCTTCAACGACCCGGCCAAGGGCAAGACCGCGGCTGAAGGCATGTACGACGCTGGCGCCGACATCGTCTACGCCGCCGCCGGCGGCTCGGGCAGCGGGGTGTTCCAGGCGGCCAAGGAGAAGGGCAAGCTGGCCATCGGGGTGGACTCCGACCAGTACAAGACCGCCGATCCCAGCGTCAGGGACGTCATCCTGACCTCGATGCTGAAGCGGGTCGACGTGGCGGTGTTCAACTTCGTCAAGGCGTACGGCCAAGGCAAGTTCACCCCGGGCAAGCAGGTCTTCGACCTCAAGGCCAACGGCGTCGGGTACGCGACGTCCGGCGGCAAGGTCGACGACATCAAGGCGAAGCTGGAGGCGTTCAAGCAGCAGATCGTCGACGGCAAGATCCACGTGCCGGACAAGCCCTAGCGGCGGCGCGGTCCAGGGCGGCCGGACCGCAGGGGAGCGTGCGCGATTCCCGCTACCGAGTTCCCTGCCACGGAGTCGCTGCCGCGCCCGGCCGGTGACGTCGCGGTCGAACTCGCCGGCATCACCAAGCGGTTTCCCGGCGTCGTGGCCAACTCCGACATCAATCTCGCGGTGCGACGCGGCGAGGTCCACGCGATCGTCGGGGAGAACGGCGCCGGCAAATCGACCCTGATGAAGATCTTGTACGGGATGCAGAAGCCCGACGAGGGCACCATCACCGTCGATGGCTTGCCGGTCACCTTCGCCACCCCCGCGCAGGCCATCGCTGCGGGCATCGGCATGGTGCATCAGCACTTCATGCTGGCCGACAACTTGACGGTGCTGGAGAACGTCGTACTCGGCAGCGAGCCACGCCGCGGCCTCGCGCTGGACCGGCGCGCCGCCCGGGCTCGGATCGGGGAGATCTCCCGGGCCTACGGGCTGGGGGTCCGGCCGGACGCCCTGGTCGAGGACCTCGGTGTCGGGGACCGCCAGCGGGTCGAGATCGTGAAGGTTCTCTATCGCGGGGCGCGCATCCTCATCCTCGACGAGCCGACCGGTGTGCTGGTCCCCCAAGAGGTCGACGAACTCTTCGCCAACCTGCGCGAGCTCAAGGCCGAGGGCCTGACGGTGATCTTCATCTCGCACAAGCTCGACGAGGTGCTGTCGGTGGCCGACTCGATCACGGTCATCAGACGCGGCACCACGGTCGCCTCGGTCCAGCCTGGGCAGGTGAGTGCGCGCGAGCTGGCCCAACTCATGGTCGGCAGTGAGCTACCGGTCCCGGAGTTGCGCGATTCCACCGTCACCGACCAAACCGAGCTGGCGGTCGAGGAGCTGATCGTGACCACCGCTGACGGCCGCGCGGTCGTCGACGACGTCAGTTTCGCGATCCGGCGCGGGGAGATCCTGGGAATCGCCGGGGTTGAGGGCAACGGGCAGGCCGAACTGGTCGAGGCGGTGATGGGGATCCGGCCGATCGAGTCAGGACGGGTGCTGCTGGGCGGCACCGACATCACCCGGTGGTCGACCCGCCGGCGCCGCGAGGCCGGCGTGGCCTACATTCCCGAGGATCGGCACCGGCACGGGCTGCTGCTGGACTCGTCGCTGTGGGAAAACCGCATCCTCGGGCATCAGACTCGCCGGCCCAATGCCTCGGGCCTGTTCATCGACCGCGCAGCCGCGCGGCGCGACACCGAGCGCCTGGTGGCGGCGTACGACGTGCGTACGCCCGGCATCGACGTGCCTGCCTCCGCGCTGTCCGGCGGCAATCAGCAGAAGCTGATCGTCGGCCGCGAGATGAGTGATGAGCCGAATGTGCTGATCGCCGCGCATCCGACCCGCGGGGTCGACGTGGGCGCCCAGGCCGCGATCTGGGAGCAACTTCGGGTCGCCCGCAGTGAGGGACTCGCGGTGCTGCTCATCTCGGCCGACCTCGACGAGCTCATCGGCATGTCGGATACGCTAAAAGTCCTGCTGCGCGGGCGGCTAGTGGCCGACGTCGACCCGCGCTCTGTGACGCCGCAAGAGCTCGGGTCGGCGATGACCGGCGCCGGCGGAGAGCCCGCGGAGCCGGCGCTATGACCGCCGGGACCGCCCTGCGGCGGGTGCTCCTGGCGCTGGCGGCTCCGGTGCTCGCCCTGCTGTTCGCGACGCTCATCTCGGCGGTGGTGTTGCTGACCAGCGGGGACGATCCGCTCTTCACCTTCCGCTCGATGCTGGACTTCGGGCTGCAGCCGGACCAGATCGCCAACACCGTCAACCAGGCCACCACCTACTACCTCGCCGCCCTGGCGGTGGCGGTCGGTTTCCGGATGAACTTGTTCAACATCGGGGTGGACGGCCAGTACCGGCTGGCTGCGCTGCTCGCTGCCTGGGTCGGCGGCAACGTCGCCCTGCCGGCGCCGTTGCGGATCGGGCTGATATTCGCCGTCGCGGTCCTGGTGGGAGCCGCCTGGGCCAGCATCGCCGCCGTGCTCAAGGTGCGTCGTGGGGTCAGCGAGGTCATCTCCACGATCATGCTGAACGCCATTGCGACCAACCTCGGCGCGTACCTGCTGACCAAGTGGCTGTCGGTCCCGGTGGCCGGCAGCAACAACATCGGCACCAAGCCGATCAGCGCGTCCGGGCGGATCCCGGGGCTGCCCTTCCCCGGCACCGACAACCGGATCTTCGGCCTGGTGTTCCTCGCCATCCTCGCCGGCATCGGCTACCACGTCCTGATCAACCGCACCCGGTTCGGCTTCGACCTGCGGGCCACCGGCCTGTCGGTGCCGGCGGCCGTGGCAAGCGGGGTCAGCGTGCGGCGGATGGTGCTTGCCACCATGGCAATCTCCGGCGGTGTCGCCGGACTCGTGGGGATGCCGCAGCTGCTCGGCGCCTCGTATACGTACTCGCTGGACTTCCCGGCCGGGCTGGGTTTCGCCGGCATCGGCATCGCCCTGCTCGGCCGGAATCACCCGGTGGGCATCGCCTTCGGTGCCCTGCTGTTCGGCTTCCTCGACCAGGCCGCCCAGATCCTCGACATCAGCCAGATCCCCAAGGAGATCGTGCTGATCATGCAGGGCACCATCGTGCTGTCCGTGGTGGTGGCCTACGAGGTGGTCCGCCGGATCCGGATACGCCAGCAGCAGCGCTCGGTCGGGGCCGAGCTGGCCGCGCCGGCGCAGCCGGAGAGGGCGCCGGCGTGACCGCGAGCGGCACGGACTTCCAGCGACCGATCTCCGCCTCCCTGCGCGGCCGGGTGGTCGCGGTCCGCGTGACGCCGGCCCGGGTGCTGCTGCTGCTTGCCGGCCTGCTGGTCCTGCTGGCGGCGGTCCGGGCCTTCACCGGCGCTAACGACGTGACGTCCAGCGGCACGGTCCGGGCGGCGTTGCAGACGGCCGTGCCGATCGCCATGGCCGGGCTCGGCGGCCTGTGGGCCGAACGCGCCGGCGTGGTCAACATCGGCCTGGAAGGAATGATGATCCTGGGCACCTGGGCCGGCGCCTGGGCCGGCTACCAGTGGGGGCCGTGGACCGGGGTGCTGGTGGGCGTGCTCGGTGGCGCTCTGGGCGGCCTGCTGCACGCCGTCGCCACGGTCACCTTCGGTGTCGACCACATCGTCTCGGGCGTCGCGATCAACCTGCTGGCGCCGGGCGTGGCCCGCTACCTCGCGGTGATCGCATTCACGGGCACCACCGGTGGTGGCCCCACCCAGTCGCCGCAGGTCCACGAAATCGCGACCGTCTCGGTGCCGGGCCTGTCGCAGTGGCTGGGCACCCTCGAGCAACACCACTGGTTCTTGCTGTCCGATCTGGCCGGCATCCTCCGCGGGCTGTGCACCGGGCTGTCGCTGCTGACGATCGTCGCGGTGTTGCTCGTCCCGCTGTCGTTCTACCTGCTCTGGAGGACCGCGTTCGGGCTGCGGCTGCGGGCCTGCGGCGAGAACCCGATCGCGGCGGAGTCCCTGGGGGTGAACGTCTACCGGATGAAGTACGCCGCCGTGATCGCTTCCGGCGCGTTTGCCGGCCTCGGTGGGGTGTTCCTCAGCGAGGTCGCGTCCAGCATCTACCGCGAGGGGCAGACCGGTGGCCGCGGCTTCATCGGCCTGGCCGCGATGATCTTCGGCAACTGGCGGCCGGGCGGACTGGCAGCAGGGGCAACCCTGTTCGGCTATTCCGATGCCCTCCAGCTGCGCCAGTCCGGGGCTGTCCATGCCCTTCTGCTGTTCGTCGGCCTCCTGCTGCTGGCGCTGGCCGTACGCAACCTACTTCGCCGGCGGTGGATCGGCGCGGCGCTGGGTGCCGCCATCGGGGTGGGCTTCCTGCTGTGGTTCGCCCTGTCCGACAGCGTGCCGGACCAGTTCGTCAGTGCCACGCCGTACGTCACGACGCTGGTCGTGCTGGCGGTTGCGGCGCAGCGGCTGCGGATGCCGGCGGCGGACGGCATCCCCTACCGCCGAGGGCAAGGCGGGTGAATATGCAGCCGGACTGGGCCCAGCTGCGGGCCGCCGCCCGGGACGCGGCAACGCATGCCTACGCCCCGTACTCCGGCTTCCCCGTGGGCGCTGCCGCGTTGGTCGACGACGGCCGGCTGATCGTTGGCTGCAACGTGGAGAACGCCTCGTACGGGCTGGGACTGTGCGCCGAGTGCGGGCTGGTGTCGGCGCTGCACGCCGGCGGTGGGGGCCGCCTGATCGCGCTGGCCTGCGTGGGACCGGACGGCGAGGTCCTGCTGCCGTGCGGCCGGTGCCGGCAGCTGCTGTGGGAGCAGGGCGGCGCGGACTTGCTGGTCGACACGGTCCGCGGGCCACGACCGATGAGCGAGTTGCTGCCCGATGCATTCGACGCCGGCGAGCTGAAGCGAAGGTGAGCCGCTTCGACGCGGTCGAGGTGATCCGCACCAAGCGCGACGGCGGTGCCCTCAGCGACGAGCAGATCGACTGGGTGGTCGCCGCCTACACCGCCGGCGAGGTCGCCGACGAGCAGATGGCCGCCCTGTGCATGGCGATCCTGCTCAGGGGGATGTCCGCCGACGAGGTGTCCCGGTGGACCGGTGCGATGATCGAGTCCGGCGAGCGGATGGATCTGTCCACTGTGGACCGTCCCACCGTCGACAAGCACTCGACCGGGGGTGTCGGCGACAAGATCACCCTGCCACTCGCCCCGCTGGTGGCGGCCTGCGGGGCGGCCGTGCCGCAGCTGTCCGGCCGGGGGCTGGGCCACACCGGCGGCACCCTGGACAAGCTGGAGTCGATCCCGGGCTGGCGCGCCGAGTTGTCCCGGGGGGAGTACCTCCGCCAGCTCGGCGCGGTGGGTGCGGTCATCTGCGCAGCCGGCGACGAGCTGGCGCCGGCCGACCGCAAGCTGTACGCACTGCGCGATGTCACCGGCACCGTCGAGGCCATCCCGCTGATCGCCAGTTCGATCATGAGCAAGAAGATCGCCGAGGGCGCCTCGGCACTGGTCCTCGATGTCAAGGTGGGATCGGGTGCCTTCATGAAGGAAGCCGGCTCGGCCCGCGAGCTGGCCTCCACGATGGTCGAGCTGGGCGAGGCAAACGGGTTGACCACCGTGGCGCTGCTGACCGCCATGGAGCAGCCGCTCGGCCGGACCGCCGGCAACGCCCTGGAGGTGGCCGAGGCGGTCGAGGTACTCGCCGGAGGCGGCCCGCCCGACGTGGTCGAGCTGACCCTGACCCTGGCCCGGCAGATGCTCGACGCCGCCGGCCTGGCCGGCGCGGACCCAGCCGGCGCGCTGGCCGGCGGCCAGGCGATGGACGTCTGGCGCGCGATGGTGACCGCCCAGGGGGGCGACCCCGATGCTGCGTTGCCGCGGGCCCGCGAGACCCAAGTGGTGCCGGCGCCGGCGTCGGGGGTGCTCACCAGGCTCGACGCGTACGCCGTCGGCGTGGCGGCGTGGCGGCTCGGCGCCGGCCGGGCGCGCAAGGAGGATCCGGTGTCGGCCGGCGCCGGCGTCGTACTGCGCGCCAAGATCGGTGATCGGGTGCAGCAAGGCGAGCCGCTGATGGAGCTGCACACCGACGCGGCCGATCGCTTCGACCGGGCGCTGGACGCGCTCGAGGGCGGCTACGCGATCGGGCCCGCCGCGCCGCTGCCGTCCCCGCTGGTGCTGGACCGGATCGGCGGCTGATCGGGGCGGGCCAACTGACCGGTAGGTTGGGTCGATGCCGCCCAGCGTCGAGGACATCCGCCGGGCCCCCAAGGTATTGCTGCATGACCACCTCGACGGCGGCCTGCGGCCGGCCACGATCGTGGAGCTGGCCGCGGCCGGCGGCTACCCCGGGCTGCCGGAGACCGATGCGGCGGCGCTGGCCCGGTGGTTCACCGCAGCGGCCGATTCCGGCTCGCTGGAGCGCTACCTGGAGACGTTCGGCCACACGGTGGCGGTGATGCAGACCACCGAGGCGCTGACCCGGGTAGCAGCCGAGTGCGCCGAGGACCTGGCTCGTGACGGCGTCGTCTACGCCGAGGTCCGCTTCGCCCCGGAGTTGCACGTCGAGACGGGCCTGCACCTGCACGACGTCGTCGAGGCGGTGCTCGCCGGCTTCGCGCAGGGCTGCGCCGGCCGGCCCATCCGGGTCGGTGCGCTTCTCACCGCGATGCGCCACGCTGCCCGCTCGCTGGAGATCGCCGAGCTCGCAGTGGAGTATCGCGACCGCGGGGTGGTGGGCTTCGACATCGCCGGCGCCGAGGCCGGCTACCCGCCCACCCGGCACCTCGACGCGTTCCAGTACATGCAGCGGGAGAACGGCCACTTCACCATCCATGCCGGCGAGGGCTTCGGGCTGCCCTCGATCTGGGAGGCGCTGCAGTGGTGCGGCGCCGACCGGCTCGGCCACGGCGTACGCATCGTCGACGACATCACCGTCAAGGACGACGGCGACGTCGAGCTCGGCCGGCTGGCCGCCTACGTCCGCGACAAGAGGGTGCCGCTGGAGCTGTGCCCGTCGTCGAACATCCAGACCGGTGCGGCGACGTCACTGGCCGAGCACCCGATCGGCCTGCTCCGCCGCTTGTTGTTCCGGGTGACCGTCAATACCGACAACCGGCTGATGAGCGGCACCTCGATGACGAACGAGATGGCGCAACTGGTCGAGGTGTTCGGCTACGACTGGGCCGACCTGCAGTGGTTCACCATCAACGCGATGAAGTCGGCGTTCATCCCGTTCGGCGAGCGGCTGGCGATGATCACCGACGTGATCAAGCCGGCGTACGCCGAACTCAGCGGGTCGCCGCGATAGCCGATGAGCGTCCCGAGCCCCTGAGGCCAGAGACGGGAGCGAGATGTCCAGCGCGCAGTGGTACGACACCATCGGAGCCACTTACACCGTGACGCGGCGCACCGAGCCGCGGATCGCCGCACAGATCTGGGCAGCGCTCGGGAACGCGCGGACGGTGTTGAACGTCGGCGCCGGCACCGGCTCGTACGAGCCCCCCGACCGTGACGTCACCGCGGTGGAACCGTCGGCGCTCATGCGAGCGCAGCGTCCCGCGGGCGCAGCCCCGTGCGTGGCCGCCGTCGCGGATCGCCTCCCGTTCCGGGACCAGTCCTTCGACGCCGCGATGGCTGTCGCCACCATCCAGCACTGGCCGGACCCGATCGCCGGCCTGCAGGAGATGCGCCGGGTGGCTCGCCGCGTGGTCGCCTTCACCTTCGACGGAACTGACGCCGGCTGGCTTGGTCGGTTCTGGCTGACTCGCGACTACCTGCCCGAGGTCGCTCGAGTCACCGTGGGCCGGCCGTCGCTGACCGATCAGGCCGGCGCGATCGGAGCCCGGATCGAGCCGGTGCTCATCCCGTGGGACTGCGCTGACGGCTTCTTCGAGGCCTACTGGCGCCGGCCCGAGGCATACCTGGACGAGCGGGTGCGTCGCGGCATTTCGGTCTGGGCCAGGGTCGGGCCGGAGGTCGAACAACGGGCAGTGCGCAGTCTCCGGGACGACCTCGCGTCCGGTCGGTGGGCCGAACGTAACCGCGACCTCGTCCACCTCGAGGCGGCTGAGCTCGGCCTGCGCCTGCTGATCGCCTGAACACCGTCGCAGGCTTGGTACCAGTCCGACTGCCCCTCAGTCGCGGAACTCCACCGCCGCCGCCACCCGCGAGATGACGCTCCGCCAGCCGATCGCGAGGGTGTCGCCGTCGAGCTTGCGCAGCCGGCGGCGGGCCAGGAAGCCACCGTCGCGCAGGTCGTCATCGAGAGTGTCCAGCGGGGACCCAGCGGCGAGGGCGCCGAGGACGTCGGGCAACTCGGCGTACTTGGCCACGTCGCGGGCGATCTCGCCGGCCAGGACCAGCAACTCCGAGTCCCACGAGTCGGCGCCGGCCCGCAGCATCTCTACGACCATGTCCAGCTGGTAGGTGCCGAGATCGTCCGGTGTCACGTCGATCTCCGACGCGGCGGGGACGGCCTCCCAGCCGGGCAGGCCGGCCAGGTCGTGCGGCTCGCCGCCGCGCAGGAACGCGACCAACCCCTCGGTCGAGCGGAACGCGAACACCCTGCGGTCCCGGCCGAGGAACACCGGCTCGGGTCCCTCGTCGCCGTCGGCGTAGTGCCGCAGGGTGTACCCGGAACCCCCGGGCAGGCACAGCTCGATCGGCTCGACGTCCAGGCCCAGCCACAACTCCGCCGGGTCGGCCATTGCTCAGACCCCCATCGGGTGCCACACGGTCTTGGTCTCCAGGTACGCCGACGTGCGGCGCAGCCCAGGTTCCATGGTCCAATCCGGCTCGCCGCCGGCCGGCGCGCGGACGACCCGCTTGACGTTCTCGGCGGCCCGCCGCTCCAGGTCGGCCTGCAGCTCCTCCGGCGCGCCGGCAAGATCGATCGCGTTGACGTCCAGATGCCCGGCCAGCCAGGGCGCTAGCTCCGCAGTCGAGCCGGTCAAGATGTTCACCACGCCGGCCGGGAGGTCGCTGGTTGCGAGCACCTCGGCGAGGGTGACCGCCGGCAGCGGCCGGTCCTGCGATGCGACGACGACCGCCGTGTTGCCGCCGACGATCACCGGAGCGACCACGCTCACCAGGCCGAGGAGCGAGGAGCCTTGGGGGGCGAGCACGGCCGCTACGCCGGTCGGTTCGGGCACCGAGAAGTTGAAAAATGGGCCGGCCACGGCGTTCGCGCCACCAAGCACCTGGGATAGCTTGTCGGCCCAGCCGGCGTACCACACCCAGCGGTCGATCGTCTGCGTCACGACCTCGTCGGCCGCGCCGGCAGTCAGTCCCTCGCCGGCGACGACCTCGGCGGCAAACTGGGCCCGCCGACCCTCCAGCACCTCGGCCACCCGGTACAGCACCTGCCCGCGGTTGTAGGCGGTCGCGGCAGTCCACGCCGGTAAGGCCTGGCGGGCCGCCACCACGGCGTCGCGGGCGTCCTTGCGCGAGCCCTGCGCAGCGTGGGCCAGGAAACCGCCCCGGGCATCCGTCACCGGATAGGAGCGCCCGGACTCCGAGCGCGGGAACTTCCCGCCGATGTAGAGCTTGTAGGTCTTGCGGACGGCGAGCCGGTCAGAGGTCAAGGTAGGCCTCCAGCCCGTGCCGGCCACCCTCGCGGCCGAACCCGGACTCCTTGAACCCGCCGAACGGGCTGGCCGGGTCGAACCGGTTGAACGTATTGGCCCAGACCACGCCGGCGCGCAGCCGCTGCGCCATCCACAGGATGCGGGAGCCCTTGTCCGTCCACACGCCGGCGGACAGGCCGTACGGGGTGTTGTTCGCCTTCTCGACCGCCTCGTCGGGGGTGCGGAACGTCAGCACGGACAGCACCGGCCCGAAGATCTCTTCGCGAGCGATCCGGTGTGCCTGGCTCACCCCGGTGAACAGCGTCGGGGGGAACCAGTAGCCGTGCTCGGGCAACGGGCACGGCGGCGACCAGCGCTGTGCTCCTTCGGCGTCGCCGGCGTCGGCCAGCTCGTGGATCCGGGCCAGCTGCTCCGCGGAGTTGATCGCGCCGATGTCGGTGTTCTTGTCCAGTGGGTCCCCCAGCCGCAGCGTGGCCAGTCGCCCCTTGAGCTTGTCGAGCAGTTCGCCGGCCACCGACTCCTGGACCAGCAGCCGTGAGCCGGCGCAGCACACGTGCCCCTGGTTGAAGAAAATGCCGTTGACGATGCCCTCGACGGCCTGGTCCAGCGGCGCATCGTCGAAGACGATGTTGGCTGCCTTGCCGCCCAGTTCCAGTGTCAGTCGCTTGCCGGTGCCGGCCAGCGAGCGGGCGATCTCCTTGCCCACCTCGGTGGACCCGGTGAACGCCACCTTGTCGACGCCGGCGTGGGTCACCAGGGCGCGGCCGGTCGCGCCGGCGCCGGGCAGCACGTTGACGACACCGGCCGGCAGGTCGGCCTGCTGGCAGATCTCGGCCAGCACCAGCGCGGTCAGCGGGGTCGTCTCGGCCGGTTTGAGCACGCAGGTGTTGCCGGCGGCGAGTGCCGGCGCAAGCTTCCAGGCGGCCATCAGCAGCGGGAAGTTCCACGGGATCACCTGGCCGGCGACACCGACCGGGCGCGGATCGGGGCCGAAGCCGGCATAGGACAATTTGTCGGCCCAGCCGGCGTAGTAGAAGAAGTGTGCCGCGACGAGGGGAAGGTCGACATCGCGGGACTCCCGGATCGGCTTGCCGTTGTCGAGCGACTCGAGCACCGCCAGCTCGCGGGAACGCTCCTGGATGATCCGGGCGATCCGGAAGAGGTACTTGCCGCGCTCCGCCGCCGGCATCGGCGCCCAGACCCGGTCGTATGCTCGCCGCGCGGCCGCGACGGCCGCGTCCACATCGGACAGTGACGCCTCGCTAACCTCGGCGAGCACCTCCTCGGTCGCGGGGTTCACCGTTTTGAAGGTGGCGCCGGTGCCGGCGGTGAACTCGCCGCCGACGAACATCCCGTACGAGGTGCGCAGCCGCGCGATGTCGCGCGACTCGGGAGCAGGCGCGTAGTCCCAGGAAGGCACGTCAGTCCAGCGTGAAGTAGTCGGGCCCGGAGTACGCGCCGGTGCGCTGGGTGGCCCGCTGCATGAGCAGGTCGTTGAGCAGGCTTGAGGCGCCGAAGCGGAACAGGCTGGGATCCAGCCACTCCTCGCCGGCCACCTCCTTGACGAGCACGAGATAGCGGATCGCGTCCTTGGCCGATCGGATCCCACCGGCCAGCTTCACCCCGCGCCGGTGTCCGGTCGCGGCTTCGTAGTCGCGGACGGCTTGCAGCATCACCAGTGCCACCGGAGGGGTGGCTGCCGGCGACACCTTGCCGGTCGAGGTCTTGATGAAGTCGGCGCCGGCCAACAGCGCCAGCCACGATGCCCGGCGGACGTTGTCCAAAGTGGACAGCTCGCCAGTTTCCAGGATCACCTTGAGGTGAGCCCGTTCGCCGCAGGCTGCCTTGACGGCCACGATTTCGTCGTGCACATCCAGCAGGCGGCCGGACAGGAACGCCCCCCGGTCGATCACCATGTCGATCTCATCCGCGCCGGCCTCGATCGCCTCGGCGACGTCGGCGAGTTTGGTCCGCAGGGATGCCCGGCCGGACGGGAAGGCGGTGGCGACCGACGCCGTGTGCACGCCGGAGCCGCGTAGCGCATCGACCGCGACCGGCACCAGGTCGGGATAGACGCAGACGGCCGCCACGGCGGGCGTGCTCGGGTCGCTGGGGTCGGGCCGGCGGGCCTTGGCACACAGGGCGCGCACCTTGCCCGGTGTGTCTTGTCCCTCCAGCGTGGTGAGGTCGACCATCCGGATCGCCTGCTCCAGCGCCCAGACCTTGGCCGCCTTCTTGATGCTGCGGGTGAACAGGGTGGCCGCCCGCGACTCCGCACCCACCTGGTCCACCCCGGGCAGGCCGGACAGGAAGCGGCGCAGCGCGGCGGCGGATGCGGTCACGTCGGCGTACGGCGCCGCCTGCGTGCGCACCGCGGCGGGAGCGCTCACGGTTGCCGAGTCTACGCGGCGCGGGGCGACGGGCTGCGAGGTCGGCGCGGTAGCGTGCGGCCGTGCAGACAACGGTCGTCGATCACCCGCTCGCGGCGGCCCGGCTCACCACGCTGCGCGACGAGCGAACCGACCGGGCGACCTTCCGCGCCGCGCTCCGCGAGTTGACCTTGATGCTGGTCTACGAGGCCACTCGCGACATCGCGGTGATCCGCGAGCCGGTGCAGACGCCGGTCGCGCCGGCCGACGGAACTCAGATCGCGGCGCCCCCGCTCCTGGTGCCGGTGCTGCGCGCCGGCCTGGGCATGGCGGAGGCGGCGTTCGGCCTGCTGCCGGAGGCGCAGATGGGCTTCGTCGGCCTGGCTCGGGACGAAGTGACCTTCGCGCCGCGGGCGTACATGGAGTCCCTGCCGGCCGACCTGACCGGTCGCCCGGTGATCGTCCTGGACCCGATGCTGGCCACCGGCGGGTCGCTGCAGCACTGCGTGGAGCTACTGGGCACCCGCGGTGCCTCGGACATCACCGTCGTCTGCGTGCTGGCCGCCCCTGAGGGGCTGCGCCGGCTGGAGTCCAGCGCACTCCCGCTCCGCGTGGTTACTGCGAGCATCGACGAGCGGCTGAACGATTCGGCGTATATCGTCCCCGGTCTCGGCGACGCCGGGGACCGCCAATTTGGTGCTGTCTGATCCTCAAGTTCGGCGTGGTCCCCGCCGATAGGGGAGGACCTTCGAACTCCTCGAAGGCGGAAGGGATGCGTTGATCCGAGCGGTCCTCACCGATCCGGCGGCAAGAACCGGACACGGAGACAACACGGTCGCCTAGGCCGTTCGGGGAGCAAGTGGCGAGACCGATCCATCTGACTTCCGCGGCGTAAGCCGCGGGCGCTGGATGAGGTGAAGGCTCCATGGCCCAGGTCCTGGGTAGTGCGACCGGGCGGGTGATCGCCGGACTGGCCTTGACGGCCGGTCTGCTCGGTTCCCTGGTCGGATCGGCCGCGGCGGCTGCGCCGTCTCAGCCGAGCAAGACGGTGCGGCCGGTGCAGCTCGCCGGTGTGCCTCGGCTCGAACGGGTGGCGCCCCCCGCCGCCCGCTCCGCTGGGGCGCGACGCCAGGTAGAGACGGCGGCCGCTACCGCAGTGCGCGCACCGCGTGTTCTGGCCGCCAGGCCGGTGTCCACGGTGCGCGGCCACGCCGCAGCGGTCAAGCGGTCCGGCTCCCCGCCCGCGCGGGTCGGGTCCGCCGTGAAGTTCATCCGCCTGGCCGACGGCACGGTGATCCGGGTCCGATAAGGACCCGGATCATCGGGTCCGCTCACGGCAGGCCCAGCGCTGCCGCCACATCGTCGCGGAGCCGGGCCAGTTGCGCTGCGGCCCCCGCCCGGGTCCCGGCGACGTCGCCTCGCGGCACCGGCGCGACCACTTCCAGGTACGACTTGAGCTTCGGCTCGGTCCCGCTCGGTCGGACCACCACGCGGATACCGTCAGCGCGCAGCCGGACGGCGTCGGTGCGCGGCAGCAGGTCCTCGACCGAGGTGGTCGGCCGGCCGGCCAGCTGCGCCGGCGGCGCCGCCCGCAGCGTGGCCATCGCGGCCGCGATCAGGGCCGGGTCGGTGACCCGCAGCGCGAGCTGCTCGGTCGCGTGTAGCCCGTACTCCGCCGCCAGGTCATCGAGGCGATCGAGAAGCGTACGGCCCTGCGCCCTGTACTCGGCGGCTGCGGCGACCACCAGCAGCGCGGCGCTGATGCCGTCCTTGTCGCGGACCGCGGTCGGGTCCACGCAGTAGCCCAAGGCTTCCTCGTAGCCGTACTCCAGGTCCGGCGCGGCACGGACGATCCACTTGAAGCCGGTCAGCGTCTCCGCGTACGCCACGCCCGCGCGCCGGCACATCGCGCCCAGCAGGCCGGAGGAGACGATGGTGGTGGCGAAGCTGCCGGCGGGCGGTCGCCGGCGGAGCAGGTAATCCGCGAGCAGGACTCCTACCTCATCCCCGGAGAGCACCCGCGGCCCGACGGCGACCGCGCACCGGTCGGCATCGGGGTCGTTAGCCAGGGCCAGGTCGGCCCCGGTGCGGGCGGCCAGCGCCAGCACCCGGTCCATCGCACCCGGTTCCTCCGGGTTCGGAAACGCCACGGTCGGGAAGTCCGGATCGGGCTGCTCCTGCTCGGCCACGACGTGTGGCCGGCGGAATCCGGCCCGCTCGAGCGCCGGGATCAGCACGGCAGCGCCGACCCCGTGCAGCGGGGTGTACGCGACGGTGAGTTCACGGGCCGCGTCCGCAGGTACCAGCCCGGCGACGCGGGTCAGGTATCCGGCGAGTACCGCCTCGTCGAGGAGCTCGTAACGCTCGTCGACGGCAATCCCGGCGGCCGGGCCGACCCCGGCGATCGCCGCCTCGATGTCGCGATCGACCGGCGGCGCGATCTGCGCGCCGTCGGCAAGGTAGACCTTGTAGCCGTTGTCGGTCGGCGGGTTGTGGCTGGCGGTGACCATCACGCCGGCGGCCGCATCGAGGTGGCGGACCGCATACGCCAGCACCGGTGTCGGCAGCGGCCGGGGGAGCAGCGCAGCGGCTCGGCCGGTGGCCGTGATGACGGCCGCCGTGTCATGTGCGAAGTCGGCACTACCATGCCGGGCGTCGTACCCGATGACGACCGGGCCGGACTGCCCCTGCGCGTCCAGGAAACGCGCGAGGCCGGCGGCGGCCCGGCGGACCACGGCGCGGTTCATCCCGTTCGGGCCGGCCCGCAGCGGACCGCGCAGGCCGGCCGTGCCGAACACCAGCGGGCCGGCGAAGCGGTCGGCGAGTTCGGCCTCAGCCTGCGGTGTGCCCGCGTCGAGCAGGGCGCGGACCTCTGCCCGGGCAAGAGGATCGGGGTCGGCCGCCACCCACGCGGCCACCCGGGCGAGTAGGTCCTGCGCCGGCACGGCCGTTACCGGCCGGCGTCGTAGCGCCGGCCGGTGAACTCGCCGCCCAGGAAGGCGTTGTCGCGCCCCGCCGGATCCGGCTCGCCGTGTGCCGCGACGATCTCGCCGGCGAAGCTCTCCGCGTCGTCGGCCGGGTGGTAGCCCAGCCGCCGGCCCGGCTCGTGGTCCCACCAGCCACGAGTGTTCGCCGAGATGCCGTAGACCACGGCATAGGTCAATCCCGGGGCGGACAGGCCGGCGTGGACCAGCCGTACCGCGTCGCCGTGGCTCAGCCAGGTGGACAACTCCCGCGGTGTGCGGGGCTGCGGCGCGAACGACCCGATACGTAGGCAGGCCACGGCCATTCCGTACCGGTCGGCGTAGAGCCGGCCGAGCGCCTCGCCGAAGATCTTCGACACGCCGTAGCAGGTGTCCGGTCGCGGCGGGAGGTCCGCCCCGGCCAGCGGCAGCCGAGGCGTGAAGCCGACCGCGTGGTTGCTGCTCGCGTAGACCACCCGTGGTACGCCGGCCCGCCGCGCGCCGTCGAAGACCTGGTACGTGCCGTCGATGTTCGCCCGCAGGATGTCGGCGAACGCGGCCTCGGTGGGGATCGCGGCGAGGTGCACCACCGCGCTTACCCCCGTCATCGCGGCGTCGAGCGCCGGCTGGTCGAGAATGTCCGCGACCACCGTGTCGTCGCCCGACATTGGTGTCCGGTCGAGCAGGCGCAGCCGGTGCCCATACGTGGGCAGACCCTCGACGAGCACCGTGCCGATCGTGCCGGCCGCGCCGGTGATCAACACCGGGCCGGACCGCCGCGCGGTCGTCACAGCCTTCGCGGGCGGATCAGCTCGGCGAGCAGGTCACCCATCCGGTGCGCGGCGGCCGCGCCGGCGGCCAGCACTTCGGCGTGGTCCAGCGGCGCGCCGGTCAGGCCGGCGGCCATGTTCGTGACGAGCGAGATGGCCAGCACCTCGCAGCCGGCGGCCCGGGCGGCGATCGCCTCGAGCGCGGTGGACATGCCGACCAGGTCGGCACCGAGGCCACGCAGCATCCGGATCTCGGCCGGCGTTTCGTAGTGCGGGCCGGGCAGGGCCGCGTACACCCCTTCGGCCAGCGACGGGTCGACGGATCGGGCCAGCCCGCGCAGCCGGCGACTGTACAGGTCGGTCAGGTCGACGAATGTCGGGCCGACGATCGGGGACCGGCCGGTCAGGTTGAGATGATCGGCGATCAGCACCGGCTGCCCGACGGTGTAGTCCTCGCGCAGTCCGCCGGCGGCGTTCGTCAGCACGACCCAGGTGCAGCCGGCAGCCGCGGCCACCTGTACCCCGTGCACCACCGGTCCGACGCCGAGACCCTCGTAGAGATGGGTACGTCCGAGCAGCACCAGTACGCGATGGCCCGGGGCCACCTCGACCGACCGGATCAGACCGGCGTGGCCGGCGACGGCCGGCGCGGCGAAGCCGGGCAGCGACGTGACAGCTACCTCGGCCCGGGCCGGACCCAGCCGGTCGGCCGCCGGTACCCACCCGGAGCCCAGGACGATCGCCCCGTCGTGCCGGTCGGTGCCCGTCAAGGTCGCCAGCAGGTCCGCGGCGGTGCGCGCGTCGGCAGTCGGAGTGGTCATCGCTGGTCGGCCTAAGCGGTGCGGCTGAAGCTGTCGGCGACCGTGCCGGCGATCGCCTTGCTGGCGTCGAACTGGTCCTCCCGGGTGGACAGATAGAAGGCGTAGGCGGTGCCGCCGGTGATGAGCCCGCGGACGAGTACGTGCCGGTTGCCGTCCTGGGTATGGCTGAACTCCCAGTCGGCGCCGTCCGCGCTGCCGACCTTGGCCGGCTCGATCCGGACCAGGTGATAGCCGCGGAGGGAGCGCTTGGTGCGCCGGTCGGCCACCCGGAAATACTCCTGCATGTCGGTGGCGCTCGTCGGACTGACCAGCAGGCGCAGGAAGCGGCCGCCGGCTGGGTCGCGGAACTGCACGATCTTGCTCGGGGTGAGTTCCTTCTTCCAGCCCCGCGGCACCGAGAACGTGAAGCCGGCCGGATCGTGGTACAGCGCGAACGCCGCCTTCTTGTGGATGGCCGGCGGGTGGGCGTGCCGGCCGACGCGCGGCAGCCACAGGTACCCGGCCACCACCGCGGCGACCACCAGGATCGTCAGCACCACCAGGGGAGCCGCACGCCGGCGCCGGCGACGAACCGGAGGCCGGTGCGGGCGCTGGGCTACCGGGGCCGGCGCGGCGAGGACGCGGGTGTCGTCCGGCCCGGCCAGCGCAGCGCGGAATCCGACCCGGGCCCGGTCGACGTCCCAGCGCTTGTCCGGGTCCTTCTCCAAAAGGCCGGCCAGCACCGGTTCCAGCCGGCCGGCCAGCCGGAACGGCGCCGGCGGGTCGGACACGATGGCGGTCATGGTGTGCAGGGGCTCGCCTTCGTCGAACGGCGGGCGGCCCTCGACGGCCGCGTACAGGGTCGCCCCCAGCGACCACAGGTCAGACGCCGGTCCTGGACGTTGGCCGCGGGCTCGCTCCGGTGCGATGTAGGACGGTGAGCCGATCAGCAAGCCGGTGCTGGTCAGGGGGACGTCGCCGGCGCTGCGAGCGACCCCGAAGTCGGTCAGCGTGGCCCGACCGTCGCCGGCCAGCAGGATGTTGCCCGGCTTGACGTCGCGGTGCAGGATGCCGGCGGTGTGCGCGGCCGCCAGGGCGTCGAGGATCTGCAGGCCGACCTCGGCCACGACGGCCGGCGGCAACGGCCCCCGGTCGCGGACGATCTCAGCCAGGCTTCGCGCGTCCACCAGCGCCATCACGATCCACGGCCGGTCGTCCTCCTCGACGACGTCGTAGATCGTCACGACGGAGGGCGTGTTCAGCGATGCGGCGGCGCGCGCCTCGCGCAAGGTGCGCTCGCAGAGCAGGGTGCGCTCGGCCGGCGCCAGTCCCATGGGCAGCAGCACCTCCTTGACCGCGACGTCGCGGCGGAGCACCTCGTCGAAGGCCGCCCATACGGTGCCCATGCCGCCGGCCCCGATTGCCGCTCGCAGCGCATACCGACCGCCCACGGTCCGCCCGGGGGCAGACGTCGGTGTGCTCAACCTGCTCCCTCCTGAACCCGTCGGCGCAGCCGCGGTCGCGAATGTCCGCCGCCTAGGATCGCATCATGGACGAGCGGTGTAATGAGTCGGGTATTCCGGTCGCACCGGTCTACCTCGCCGGCGACGTCGGGCCGGACCTCGAGTCCCGACTCGGCCGCCCCGGCTCGTACCCGTTCACCCGCGGCATCTACGAGACGATGTACACCCAGCGGCCGTGGACGATGCGGCAGTACGCCGGCTTCGGCACCGCGGCGGAGTCCAATGCCCGCTACCACCAGCTGCTGCAGGCAGGTACGCACGGCCTGTCGGTGGCCTTCGACCTGCCCACCCAGATGGGGATGGACAGTGACGCCGAGCTCGCCGCCGGCGAGGTCGGCAAGGTCGGCGTGGCCATCGACTCGCTCGACGACATGCGCACGCTGTTCCAGGGCATCCCGCTGGCCGAGGTATCCACCTCGATGACGATCAACGCGCCGGCGGCGCTGCTGCTGCTGCTCTACCAACTGGTCGCCGAAGAGCAGGGCGCCGACCTTGCCCAACTGACCGGCACCGTGCAGAACGACGTACTCAAGGAGTACATCGCGCGGGGCACCTACATCTACCCGCCGGCGCAGTCACTGCGGCTGGCCACGGACACGTTCGCGTACTGCCATGCCGAGCTGCCCCGGTGGAACACCATCTCCATCTCCGGCTACCACATGGCCGAGGCCGGCGCGACCCCCGTACAGGAGGTCGCCTTCACGCTGGCCAACGGGGTGCAGTACGTCCGCGCCGCGCTCGACGCCGGCTTGGCGGTGGACGAGTTCGGGCCGCGCCTGGCGTTCTTCTTCGTCGCGCGCACAACGTTGCTCGAGGAGGTCGCGAAGTTCCGAGCCGCGCGGCGGATCTGGGCCCGGATCATGCGCGAGGAGTTCGGCGCCACCCATCCGCGGTCACTGATGCTGCGTTTCCACACCCAGACCGCCGGCGTCCAGCTGACCGCCCAGCAACCCGAGGTCAACCTGGTCCGGGTCGCGATCCAGGCGCTCGGCGCCGTCCTCGGCGGCACCCAGTCGCTGCACACCAACTCCTACGACGAGGCGATCGCCTTGCCGTCCGAGAAGGCGGCCCGCCTCGCGGTGCGCACCCAACAGGTCTTGGCGCACGAGTCCGACGTCACCTCGACGGTGGACCCGTTCGCCGGTTCGTACGCGGTCGAGGCGATGACCGACCGGATCGAGGAGGCGGTCACGGCACTGATGGGCCGGGTGGAGGAGCTCGGCGGCGCCGCCGCCGCGATCGAGCAGGGCTTCCAGAAGGCCGAGATCGAACGCACTGCGTACGAGATCGCGCGATCGGTGGAGGACGGGTCGCGCATTGTGGTCGGAGTCAACCGCTACACCGTCGGCGGCGACGAGCGGTACGAGCCGGCCCAGGTGGACCCGACCATCGAGGCGGCCCAGCGGGAGCGGCTGGCCGTGCTGCGCAGCGAGCGGGACGGCGCGGTGGTGACATCGGCACGGGCCGACCTGCGCAAGGCCGCGGAGGGGACCGACAACGTGCTCTATCCGATGCGGGAAGCGCTGCGCGCCCGCGCCACCATCGGGGAAGTCTGCGACACGCTCCGCGAGGTCTGGGGGGTCTACCAGCCCACCGAGCGGTTCTGACCTGCCACCCGCGCAGGCGCCGGGGATGGGACAATGAGCGGGTAATGACCGGACCGAGCCCCGTGCCTGCGAAGCCGACCCCGGCCTGGCTGGATGCATGGCTGGCCTCCCACGGCGGCGAGCTGGTCGCGATCCGCCGCGCGCTGCATGCCCATCCAGAGCTGGGTCGCCGCGAGCACGTCACGACCGAGCTGATCCGGTCCAGGCTGGCCGCGGCCGGCCTGCGGCCGCAGGTCCTGCCACCTGGGACCGGAGTGGTCTGCGACGTGGGCAGTGGCGACCGGGTGGTCGCGTTGCGGGCCGACATCGACGCCCTGCCCGTTCCCGACGTCAAGGATGTGGCCTACCGCTCGACGGTCGAGGGCTTGAGCCATTCCTGTGGGCATGACGCCCACACCGCGATCCTGCTGGGCACCGCGCTGGCGCTCGCCCAGGCGCCGGCCGGCCTGCCGGGGCGGGTGCGGCTGATCTTCCAACCAGCCGAGGAGCTGACCCCCGGCGGAGCGCTGGACGTCCTGGCCGCAGACGCGTTGGACGGTGCGGACCTCGTTTTCGCGCTGCACTGCGACCCGCGGCTGGAGACCGGCCGGGTCGGCCTGCGCAGCGGCCCGATCACGGCGGCCGCGGACATGGTGGAGGTCTACTTCTCCGGCCCGGGCGGGCACACGGCGCGGCCGCACCTGACCGCCGACCTGGTCTACGCCCTGGGCCGGGTGATCGTCGAGGTCCCGGGCTTGCTGTCCCGGCTGGTCGACCCCCGGGCCGGGCTCTCGCTGGTGTGGGGCGAGGTGCAGGCCGGCCGCACCCCCAACGCCATTCCTCAGGAGGGGGTCCTGCGCGGCACGGTACGGGTTCTTGACCGGGACGCGTGGGACATCGCACCGGACCTGATCCGACGGCTGGTCAACCAGGTGGTCGCTCCCACGGGGGCGCTGGTGGACGTCGAGTATGTCCGGGGCGTGCCGCCGGTCGACAACGATCCCGCCGCCATTGCCCTGCTCCGCGCGGCCGCGACCGCAGCCTTGGGCCCGGACGCTGTCACCACCACCCAGCAGAGCATGGGCGGCGAGGACTTCGCGTGGTACCTCGAGAAGATCCCCGGGGCGCTGGCCCGGCTCGGCGTCGCCCGGACCGGGTCCGGGCAGCCGGCCGCGGACTTGCACCAGGGCAGCTTCGACATCGACGAGAGAGCCCTGGCTATTGGCCTGCGGCTGCTGGTCGAGACCGCGTACACCGCGCTGCGGCGCTAGCGGTCACCGCCGATCGAACGGCAGGGGCGGGCGCGCAGTTCGGCGACGTAGTCATCCGGCGCGCCGGCCTGCTCGGCCGCCTCGGCCATCACGCCGAGGTAGCGGGCCGAGGGCAGGCCGCCCTCGTAACCGTCCAGGACGTACACCCAGGCCAGCCGTTCGCCCTCCAGGCACTCCACCCGTAGCCGGATCTTGCGGTAGAGCCCGGTGTCGGCTCCCTCCCAGCCGTCCAGCCGGCCCTCGTCGTAGGGCGTGATGTCGTACAACGCGACAAAGACGCGGCAACCCGGCTCCTCGACGAGGGTGGCCAGCGCACCCTCCCACCCGATGTCCTCGGCACCGAAGGTGAGCCGCCAGCCTTCGACCCATCCGGTGCCGGCGGCCGGGGAGTGCGGGCAGCGCTCGAGCATCTGGCCCGGGTGCATGTTCGACCCGTACGCGGCGTAGAGGGCCATGGCTGGCAGCGTAGTGCTGGACAATGATCGGGCCCGAGCGCCGAGGAGGGAACTGCCCGTGACCCGGATCGCCATTCTCGGCGGTGGCCCAGCCGGCTACGAGGCCGCCCTCGTCGCGGCCCAGCTCGGCGCGGACGTGACGGTCATCGAGCGGGACGGTCTGGGGGGGTCCTGCGTGCTGACCGATTGCGTGCCCTCCAAGACCTTCATTGCAAGTAGCGATGCGATGACGGCCTTCACCACCGCCGACCGGCTGGGCATCGACGCCGGCCCACCGGCTGAGATCCGGGTCGATGCCGGCGCCGTGCACGGGCGGGTGCAGCGGCTGGCGCTGGCGCAGTCGGCCGACGTGGGCAAGCAACTGGCCCGGGCCGGCGTGGCGGTGGTCGCGGGTACGGCCCGGCTCGGCCCACCCGGCGCCGGCCGCCGGCATCGGGTGGAGATCTCCGGGCCGGCCGGCGCGGATGCGATCGACGCCGATGTCGTGCTCCTCGCCACGGGTGCGACACCGCGGTTGCTGCCGGGTGCCGAGCCGGACGGGGAGCGGATCTTGTCCTGGCGGCAGGTGTACGACCTGCCCCAGCTGCCCGAGCACCTCGTCGTCGTCGGCTCGGGGGTGACCGGGGCGGAGTTCGCCGGGGCCTACCTCGCGCTGGGCGTGCAGGTAACCCTGGTCTCCAGCCGCGACCGGGTGATGCCAGGCGAAGACTCCGACGCGGCCACGCTGATCGAGGAGGTCTTCACCCGGCGCGGGATGACCATCCTCGCGCGCAGCCGGGCCGGCGCGGTGCGCCGAACCGGGACCGGGGTCACCGTAGAGCTGACGGACGGGCGCACGGTCGAGGGCAGCCACGCGCTGATGGCCGTGGGCTCGGTGCCCAACACCTCGGCACTGGGCCTGACCGAGGCCGGCGTCGAGGTGGGGAGATCAGGTTTCGTGACCGTCGACCGGGTCTCTCGCACCACCGTGCCGGGGATCTATGCCGCCGGCGACGCGACCGGCGTTCTCATGCTGGCCTCCGTCGCCGCCATGCAGGGTCGGATCGCGATGTGGCACGCGCTCGGCGAGGCGGTGTCGCCGCTGCGGTTGCAGACGGTCTCCGCCAACGTGTTCACCGACCCGGAAATCTCGACTGTCGGTATCGGACAGTCGTCTGTGGATAGTGGCCAGGTGCTGGCTCGCACGGTCAAGCTGCCACTGGCCACGAACGCGCGAGCCAAGATGCAGGGGATCACCGACGGGTTCGTGAAGCTGTTCTGCCGGCCATCGTCCGGGCTGGTCATCGGCGGCGTGGTGGTGGCGCCGCGAGCCTCGGAGCTGATCTTGCCGATCGCGCTGGCGGTGGAGAACCATCTATCCGTCGGGCAGATCGCCCACACGATCTCCATCTACCCGTCGCTGTCGGGCTCGCTCACCGAGACGGCCCGCCAGTTGATGCGGCACGAATTCGACTGACGCCGACTAATGCGGGCCAGGGCCGGCCGGCATGCCCCGCTCCGAGCCCGGCGCTGACCGGATGATCGGGCTCAGCCCGTGCGGTCCGACAACCTCCCAGTACGGGTCGAGGCCGGGGTGCGGGCCGCCGGCGTTCCAGCGCACCTGCAGCCCGGTCGGCTCGCCGGCCGGGTCGAACTGACGCAGCACCCAGCCAGGATCGCCCGGGGCAGGTGTCGCGCCGCGCCACTCCGGCGACGCGGCAACGATCTGCTGGAGATCGCCGGGTGTCCGCCCACTGAGCAGGCGCGGGTTGGCCACGATGTCGGCGACGGTGCGGAGCATGGTCCCGCTACCGGCCCCGTCGGCCGGTGCGTGGTCGGCTGCGAAGAACGCCCTCGGCGCACCGCCCTCGATGAGAACCGAGAGCCCGCCGCGGGCGATCACCACGTCGCCGGAGTCCAGCCGGACCAGCGCGTGCTCGTCCCCGGTGGCGACGGTGCGCCGCCACAACTCGTCGTACGTCGAACGCAGGCCCGGATCGAGCCCGCCGACCACCTCGAGTGCGCCGGCACCGTGTACCGCCGGATCGAACGGCTGCCCGGGCCCGGTGAAGACATCCGACGGCGGCGCACGCCGGATGAGGATCAGCGACCGGTCGTCGCCGTACCCGGGCAGCGCATCGAGGATCCGCTGGGCGACGAGCGGGTGGCCGGCCTCGATCAGCGGGGCACCTTCGGACCTGAGGAGTTCCATCCCGGCCGGTATCCGGTTGCCGGGCATCTCGACTACTCCGTCGGTGTACAGCACCAGCGTCTCGCCGGGAGCTACCGTGCCGGTGTGCGGCGTGCCGCGGAGGTCTGGCGGGACCATTTCCCGGGTGCCGAGCATCACGCCACGACCCTGCAGGGGCTCCCACGTTCCGTCATTGTGCACATGGAACGGCGCGCCGTTCCCGGCATCGCGCAGGACGTAGTCCCCGGTCTGCAGGTCCAGGCTCAGATGGACGCCGGGAACGGGCTCGCCGAACCCCAGATGATCGGCGACGTGCGCGCTGGCCGCATCGAGGAACGGTTCGCCGGGACTCTCGGCGATCATGGTCTGCAGGGGCCCGGCCAACGCGATCGAGGTGGGAGCGGCTTCCGCGCCGTGCCCTTTGGCGTCCAGTAGTGCGACCTCGAGCGTGCGGCCCTCATTGGACAGGCTGGACACGGCGAAGTCCCCACCGATCGGGGACCTGCCGATCGGCGAGAGCACTGCGTCGGCGCTCCATCCCTCGGGGAGGTCGGGCAACCTCCCCTGATTCCGGATCACGGCGTCCACCTCGTTGAGCGCGCCCAGCCGGGATCGAAAGCCGTTGCCGGCTGCATCGGCCAGTGCGCTGGTCGGGTCGACCTGAGCGACCTCGTCCAGTAGTGGCCCCTGGCCGGCCCGGCCGGCCGTGACATGCCCCGCCATGGCGCCGACCGCCCCGGTGACCAGGTCCAAGCCGGTGACCTTGCCGTTGAGGGCGTAGCCGGCGGCGGCGTTGACTCCGCTGCCGGCAAGTACCTGCCCGATGGGTGACTCCAGCGCTGACGGCATCCGGCTGAGTGCGGCAGCCAGCCGCGGCGCCCCGGCGGCGAGAACGCCCCCTTCGGACATCACCCCGGCCAGTTGGGTCGCCCCGCTCAGCCCGCCGGCGATCGATCCGCCGATCGCGCCGCCCTTGGCCGCGGTCAGCATCTCCCCGGCATCCCAGTGCCATGCCGCCTGGTCGCCGAAGGCCATCTTGACCGGCTGGGCCACCACCACGTCGGCGACGACCGCGGTCAGTGCACCGAACGCTGCGCCGGCCAGCATCGACCCGGCGATCTCGGCCACCGCCGTGATGAACGCGCTCTCCAACGCGGCGGTCGCGGCGACCAGCGCGGCCGAGGTGGCCGCAGCCGTCGCCGCCCCGACCTCCCCGACTACCGGGATCCACAGTGTCCCGGCTCCCACCAGGATTGTCCCGGCCGCGATCAGCAACTCTTCCTCGACCTGATGCTTGACCCGCGTCACGCTGTCGGCGTACTGGTTCAGGGCGCGTGACATTCCCTCGGCGGCCACCGCGACTTCCGGCAGGAACCCGCCCAGCGCGCCCGTGTCGAAGCGCTGCCAGTGGGCGGCGAACTCGTCGAACTCGGCGCCGGCATTGCCCGTGATCACCGAAGCAGCCGCGGCTGTCCCCGCCGCACTGACCGCATGCGTGCAGGAAGCAACATCCGCCCACGCA
This sequence comes from Actinomycetota bacterium, assembly GCA_030948385.1. Taxonomy (GTDB): domain Bacteria; phylum Actinomycetota; class Actinomycetes; order Mycobacteriales; family QHCA01; genus QHCA01. The sequence continues at coordinate 745 of JALZAK010000118.1, read as the reverse complement.
CGGGCCGCCGCACGGCAGGCGTGCTCGTCGGCCGCCGGCCACCACACCCCGGGGACCAGCTCGAAGACTCTCTTGGCGATCCCGCCGTCAGGTCCCTTGCTCACCGCATCAGCACCAGGTCAGGGCTGCACGATGGTGTTGGCGCGGTCACAACCCTCATGGTTTTCCGCTGCCGCGATCAGGCATTCATGCACGCTGTCAAGACCCTGCGCGAGGAGCCTCAGCGCGTTCTCGATCGTCGGCCGGTGCGGTTCGTACGAGGCCCCCCAGGCGCGTCCCTGCTTGTCGTTCCCCCACGGTGCGCCCAACGAGTCCAGTCGCGCCTGCAGCGTCGAGAGCGCCTGGGCCAGCCGGTCACCCTCGACGGCGAACTGTCCGGCGGCACTCCGTAGCACCGGAGTCTGGACGAAGAATCCGGACGACATCGTCGCAACTCCTCCCCGACCGGGACGGACGGCACGGCTCGGGGCGAAGGCTACACGGCGGGCCCGGCGGCCTCAGTCGACGTCGGCGATCTCGCAGACGACGCCGCCGGCGTTGACCGGCGACCCGACCTCGGCGCTGAGCCCCTTGATCGTGCCGTCCTTGTGCGCGTTCAGCGGCTGCTCCATCTTCATCGCCTCCAGCACGACCACGAGATCGCCGGCGGCTACCCGGTCGCCGTCTGCCACGGCAACCTTGACGATGGTGCCCTGCATCGGGCTCGCCAGCGCATCGCCGGTGGCAGTAGCGGCCGCCTTGCGGC
>JALZAK010000113.1 GCA_030948385.1 Actinomycetota bacterium | reverse complement strand
GTTGTGGACGCTGGCGCCGAGGCTGTTGTGCGCCCACGGCGGCCCCTTGGGCGGCTGCGGCCGGTCCAGGTAGGTCATCCGGTACCGGCGCGGACAGTCCAGCCAGGTGCTCAGCCGGGTGGGCGTGCACGCGTACAGCCGGCGCGGCATGCCGTCGAACCCGAGCTGCTCCACGGTGCCATCGTGCCATCCGGCACCGACAGCCCCCTAGGAGCCTCCTGAATAATCGGGTCTGCTGGTGGCGTGTCTGCCGGCTGCCTGTTCGATGGTCGCGGGATGATTTTCTTATGCAGGGTAAAGAGCGGGTGGACCGGGAGCTTCTGGACGCGGCTGCGCTGGCCGGTCACCTGGTGCCGGCGGGCAGCATGTTCGCGTTCCTGGCCGCGCACCGCGGCGAGCTGTTCCCGGACGGGGATTTCGCGGACCTGTTTCCCTCGGGCCGGGGCCGGCCCTCGATCCCGGCCAGCGTGATGGCGACCGTGCTGACGCTGCAGGCGCTGTGTGATTACTCCGACGCGGAGACCGCGGAGGCGGCCCGCTGCGATCTGCGGTGGAAGGTGGCCTGCGGGTTCGCGGTGGATCACGAGGGGTTCGATCCCTCGACGCTGGTGTACTGGCGGCGGCGGCTGGCCGTCTCGCCGCGCCCGGACCGGGTCAATGACGCTGTCCGGGCGGTGATCGCCGGGACCGGGATCTTGCGTGGCCGGCGGTGCCGTGCGGTGGACGGCACGGTCCTGGACGACGCGGTCGCCACCCAGGACACCATCACCCAGCTCATCTCGGCGATCCGCAAGGCGGGCCGGCTGGTGCCGGGAGCGGCGGAGCTGATCCCGGTGGTATGCACCGCCCATGACTACAGTCGGCCGGGCAAGCCGGTGACCGGCTGGGATGACCCGCAGGCGAAAGACGCGCTGGTCTCGGCCCTGGTGAACGACGCGCTCGCGCTGCTGGCGGCGCTGGAAGGCCGCGAGGTGACCGGGCCGGCCGCCGAGGCGGTGGCGCTGCTGGCGCTGGTCGCCGGGCAGGACGTCGAGCCGGCCGAGGGATCGGACGGGACGGACGGGCGGTGGCGGATCGCGCAGAAAGTGGCCGAAGACCGGGTGGTCTCGACCGTGGACCCTGAGGCGCGGCATGCCCGCAAGTCCCGCAGCCAGCGCCGCGACGGCTACCGGGCGCATGTGGCAGCCGACCCGGAGACCGGGATCATCACCGATGAGCGGCTGACCCGCGCCGCCGGGGACGGCAACGGCGAGCCGGACGTCGCCGCCGGCTTTGTGGCCGCCGCCGGCGAGCAGGCCAGCGACGGCGCCGGCCCGGTCCCCGCGGCCGGAGGCGGCGACGCGGGCGCCGGCCTGCGGTGGTATGGCGACTCGGCGTACGGCACCGGGGAGCTGCGTGAGGTGATCCGCGGCGCCGGGGACCAGGCGGTCATCAAGCCGAAGCCGGTGCGCCCGGCCGTCGAGGGCGGGTTCACCCTCGATGACTTCACCATCGACCACGATGCGCGCCGGGCCACCTGCCCCGCCGGGGTCACCCGGCCGGTCACCGCGACCGGGACCGTGACCTTCGGCGCGGCCTGCCGCGGCTGCCCGCTGCGTTCGCGGTGCACCACCGCCAGGACCGGCCGTTCCCTGCAGCTGCACCCCCGCGACCAGCTGCTACGGCAGGCCCGCGCCCGCTGGGCCGCCGACCCGGGCCTGCGCGAGGACTACCGGCATCACCGGCCCAACGTCGAGCGCGCGATCGCCCAGGTCGCCACCACCCGCGGCCGCCGGATCAAGCTCCGCTACCGGGGAACAGCCCGCAACAACGCCTGGCTCAAGCGCCGCACCGCCGCACTCAACCTGCGCAACCTGATCAGCTGCGGCCTGACCCGCCAGCACGGCACCTGGGCACTAGCCGCCACCTGAACACCGGCAACCCCCGGCCGCCATCGGGACCGGGCTGCCAGCAGGTCCACGGCACACCCGCCGGCCCGCTGAGCGGCGGCCACGACCGGTCCACCGCCAGTTCAAACGCAAGCACGGGACCGCCACCAGGCCACCAGGCGCCGCGACGACCCGGCGGACGACCCGGAAACGGCCTTAATTCAGGAGGCTCCTAGGTACACGACGCGCTTGATCCCGGCGGACTTGGCGGCAGTCGCGAAGATTCCCGCCGCGTCGCGGTCTCGCTGCTCGAAGGACGCGCCAGTGCCCAGGGAATGGATGAGGTAATAGGCCACGTCGACGCCCTCAAGGGCGCGCCGCACCGCGGCCCGGTCCAGTGCGTCGGCTACCGTGATCTCGACGTCGCCGGACCAGGGCCGGTCACTGAGCTTCCCCGAGTCACGTGCCATGCACCGCACGGCGTACCCCGCGGCGAGCAGCTCCGGGACCAGCCGCCCGCCGATGTACCCGGATGCTCCGGTGACCAGGCAGCGCAGTGGCGACGACATGCCGTCAAGTCTCGCACGCGGCCTCATGGGATCCCGACCATGGTCGGGATCCCATGAGGCCGCGTGCGAGACTTGACGGCATGTCGTCGCCACTGCGCT
>JALZAK010000080.1 GCA_030948385.1 Actinomycetota bacterium | reverse complement strand
GTGCAGTCCTGCCCCGCGTTGAAATACCCCGCCAGGGCGATGGCCTCGGCCGCCGCCTCGACGTCGGCGTCGTCAAAGACGATGACCGGCGCTTTGCCGCCCAGCTCGAGGTGCACGCGTTTGAGATCGGCTGCCGCCGCCATCGCCACCTCTCGGCCCGCCCGGACACTGCCCGTGATGGAAACCATCCGCGGCGTGGGATGCGTGACCACCGCTCGTCCAGTGTCGCGGCCACCGCACACAACGTTGAGAACCCCCGGCGGAACGTGCTGCGCCAGGAGCTCGGCCATCATCACCGTTGTCACCGGTGTCGTCTCGGACGGCTTGAGCACCATCGTGTTGCCCGCAGCGAGCGCCGGAGCCCACTTCCAGACGGCCATCATCATCGGGTAGTTCCAGGGCGTCACCTGCGCGCACACACCCACCGGTTCACGGCGCACGAACGAGGTGAACCCGCGCATGTATTCGCCGGCCGACCGGCCCTCGAGGACGCGGGCAGCGCCGGCAAAGAAGCGGATCTGGTCCACCATCGGGGGGATTTCCTCCGAGCGGGTCAGGGCGCGCGGCTTGCCCGTGTTGCGCGACTCGACGTCCACCAGCTCGTCGGCGCGGCCTTCGACCGCATCGGCGAACCGCAACAGGGCCAGGCTGCGCTCGGCCGGGGTCGAATCGCGCCACCCGTCGAACGCCTCGGCCGCCGCTCGCACCGCCATCTCGATGTCAGGCGCCGTAGAGACCGGGGCAACTGCGAACACGTCTCCGGTAGACGGGTCGGTCAACTCGGCTGTCCGACCGTCCTGTACGTCGGTGTACCGGCCGCCCACGAAGTTGCGGAGCACGGGCGTTGATGCATCCATCGGGGGGTCCTCTCAGGTGCGCTGGGCATCGCCGACCCTCGCACCCACTCCTGCCATCCGCAAGTGATTCCGTACGCTGCTACGGCGAAGGCGAGGGAATCACTTGCAAACGCGCGGTAGGGACGGCACAGTCGCTAGCGCGAGCGCAAGGAGGCGACGTGGCGGCCAGGCAGGGCGGCGACCCGAACGTGCTGCTCGATGCGGTCGGGCGGGCGATCGTCGAGCAGTTGCAGCAGGACGGCCGGCGCTCCTACGCCACCATCGCGAAGGCAGTGGGCCGGTCCGAAGCTGCCGTACGCCAGCGCGTCCAGCGCCTGCTCGAGGCCGGCGTCGTGCAGATCGTGGCGGTGAGCGATCCGCTCCAACTCGGTTTCACCCGGCAGGCGATGATCGGGATCCGGGCCGAGGGGGACCTGCAGACCGTCGCCGACAAGCTCGCCGCGCTCGACGAGGTCGACTACGTCGTCATCACCGCAGGCTCGTTCGACCTGCTGGTCGAGGTTGTCTGCGGCGACGACGAGCAACTGCTCTCACTGCTCAACGGCACCATCCGAACCGTGCCGGGGGTACGCGACTGCGAGACATTCGTGTACCTCCGGCTGGTGAAGCAGACCTACACCTGGGGAACGCGATGACCGCAACGCCGCAAGACGTCCACCCGGACCCGGCCGACAGGCCTGACGACAGCCGCTTGCAGGAGCTGGCCCGCCGGCACCTGTGGATGCACTTCACCCGGATGTCGTCCTACCGCGACGCCGACGTGCCGATCATCGCCCGCGGCGAGGGTGCGTACGTGTGGGACTCGCGCGGCAAGCGCTACCTGGACGGCCTGTCCGGATTGTTCGTCGTCCAGATCGGCCACGGCCGGCAGGAGCTCGCGGACGCCGCCGCGAAACAGGCAGCCGAGTTGGCCTACTTCCCGTTGTGGAGCTACGCGCACCCGGCGGCGATCGAGCTGGCCGAGCGGCTGGCAACGCGCGCGCCCGGCGACCTCAACCGGGTGTTCTTCACCACCGGTGGCAGCGAGGCCGTCGAGAGCGCGTGGAAGCTGGCCCGGCAGTACTTCCGGCTGACCGGGCAACCCAACCGGCACAAGGTGCTCAGCCGGGAGATCGCCTATCACGGCACGACGATGGGCGCCTTGTCGGTCACCGGGCTGGCGGTGATCAAGGCACCGTTCGAGCCCCTCGTACCCGGCTCGGTGCGCGTCGCCAACACGAACTTCTACCGCGCCCCCGAGCATGGCGACGACGCCGAGGCGTTCGGCCGCTGGGCGGCGGACGACATCGAGCGGCGGATTGTGATGGAGGGGCCGGAGACGGTCGCCGCGGTGTTCCTGGAGCCGGTGCAGAACTCCGGGGGGTGCTTCCCCCCGCCGCCGGGATACTTCCAGCGGGTCCGCGAGATCTGCGACCGACACGGCGTCCTGCTGGTGTCGGACGAGGTCATCTGCGCCTTCGGCCGGTTGGGCCATTGGTTCGGCTGCGAACGCTACGGCTACCAGCCGGACATCGTCACCGTCGCCAAGGGCATGACGAGTGGGTACGCACCTATCGGCGCGATGCTGGTATCCGACCGGCTGATGGAGCCGTTCCTGTCCGGCAAGACCAGCTTCCTGCACGGCATCACTTTCGCCGGCCACCCGGTCTCCTCGGCCGTGGCGTTGGCCAATCTCGACGTGTTCGAGCGCGAGGGACTGCTCGAGCACGTACGAAGCAACGAGGACGCCTTCCGCGCGACGTTGGAGAAGCTGCTCGACCTGCCGATCGTCGGCGAGGTGCGCGGGGACGGGTACTTCTACGGCATCGAGCTGGTGAAGGACCAGTCCAGCCGGGAGACGTTCACCGATGAGGAGAGCGAGCGGCTGCTGCGCGGGTTCCTCTCGCCGCGGCTGTTCGAGGCCGGGCTGGTCTGCCGCACGGACGACCGCGGCGACGCGGTCGTGCAGTTGGCGCCGCCGCTGATCTGCGGGCCGGAACATTTCGATGAGATGGAGCAGATCCTGCGCCAGGTGCTCGGCGAGGCCTGGTCGAAAATCTGACCCGATTCGATCGGCAAGCGATCTTGACGGCTTGGTGGGTCGGGGCCATCCTGCTGCCTGTGGTCCACAACTTGTGGGCAACATCGGGCATAAATGGGCAGCTACAGGAGCGACGTGTTCCCAGCTCGGCGGCGCCTGGCCATCGTCGAGCAGATCCGGGCGGCCCAGGTGGTGCGCGCGGACGACCTGGCGCGGCAGTTCGAGGTGTCGGTCGAGACAGTCCGGCGCGACCTCAAGTCCCTGGAGATGCAGGGTCTGCTGGAGCGGGTGTACGGCGGCGCGGCGAAGCTGCGCGTGGGGGTGGCCGAGGCCTCCTTCGACCAGCGCCGTCTCTTGGGCGCCGGCGAGAAGCGGGCCATCGGGGCCGCCGCGGCGGCTCGTGTCGGCGCCGACGAGACGATCCTCATCGATGTGGGGACCACCGCCCTGGAGGTCGCCCGGGCGCTCCCGCCGACGTGGCAGGGCCGGGTACTGACCAACTCGGTTCTGGTCGCGGTGGAGCTGGCGGGCCGAACCGGGATCGAACTGCTGCTGTCCGGTGGGCGGGTCCGGTCCGGCGACCTGGCCTGCTCGGGTCCGCACGCCCGCTCCCTGTTTGACGATTTCTTCGTGGCAAAGGCCTTCCTTGGCTCGGGCGGCGTGCACCCGACGGGCGGACTCACCGACTACTACAGCGACGAGGCCGCGCTGCGTCGTGCCGCACTCGCGCGGGTCGGGCAGTCCTTCGTCCTGGCCGACTCGAGCAAGCTCGGCCAGATCGCGCCGTGCCGGGTCTGCGACCTCGACCGGATCGATTCGATCGTGACCGGCGCCGACGCGGATGCAGACATGGTCGCGGCGTTAAGGGACCGGGGCCCGGAAGTGATCGTCGCGCCGGACGGGGGTCGGCTGCCGGCGGCAGCAGTGCTGGGGAAATCCGTACGATGACAAGGAGACGTCCATGAGCGCATACGCCGAGCCAACCGACCTCACCGATCGCGACCTGGAGCAGTACGGCTATCGACCGCAGTTTCGCCGGTCGCTGCGGATGTTCGAGTCGTTCGCCGTGGCGTTCTCGTTCATCTCCATCACCACCGGCATCTTCTCCACCTTCGGTTTTGCCCTGACCACGGGAGGCCCGCGGGCCATCTGGACCTGGTGGATCGTCATCGCCGGCCAGACGCTCGTTGCCGCCGTGTACGGAGCCCTGGCCGCCAAGATCCCGCTGTCGGGCTACTCCTACCAGTGGGCCTCCCGCCTGACGGACGCGCTCGTCGGTTGGTGGTTCGGCTGGATGTCCTTCGCCTTCCTGACCATCGTCACCGTGGCCGTGGACTACGGCTTCGTCACCGCGGCCTTCCAGCCGCTGATCGGGATGACCACCACGCCCCTGAACGCGGCCTTGCTGACCGTCGTCGTCCTGGCCGTCCAGGCAGTCCTCATCATCGCGTCGACGTTCGCCACCACCCGGGTGAACAACGCCGCCGTCGCGACCGAGCTGATCGGCATCATCGGGCTCACGGCGGTGCTGATCGTGGTTGCGGCCATCCGGCACCAGGGTCACTGGTCGAACATCGGATCGTCGGGAATCGTCCCCGGACACGGGTACTACGGGTGGCTGGGGCCGTTCATGCTCGCGACTCTGCTGGGCGCCTACACCATCGTGGGATTCGAGTCCGCGTCCAACCTGGCGGAGGAGACGCACGAGCCGCGAAGCGTTGTGCCCAAGGCGATGATCCGCGCCGTGCTCCTGTCCGGAATCGTGGGCTTCGCGTTCCTGCTGTCGCTGAGCTATGCCATCCGCGACATCAAGTCGACAAGCGCTTCGCCGGCGCCGGTGGCGTTCATCATCCATGCCGTGCTGGGCGGGGTCGTCGAGAAGATCTTCCTGATCTTCGTCTGCGTGTCGATCTTCGCGTGCGGCCTGGTGATCATGGTGACGAACGGCCGCCTCGTCTGGTCGATGTCGCGCGACCGGCGACTGCCCGGCCATGCGCTGTGGCACAGGGTGCCGCGGGCTACCGGCGGGCCGACCTACGCGACGCTGCTGGCGGCCGCGCTGGGCGCGGTGATCGTGCTGGCACTGCGGACCAACAGTCACGCTCTAGTCGATCTGTTCACCGCTTCGTCGATCATGCCCGCGCTGCTCTATGCCGCGACCGTGCTGCTCTACCTCTTCGCCGGCCGGCGGCTGGCGACGGAACGCGGCTTTTTCCGCCTCGGCAGCTACGAACTGCCGGTCATCGTCGGTGCGTTGGTCTGGTTGGCATACGAACTGGTCGTGCTGATCGGGCCGAAACAGTTCCGCACCGCGCAGTACTACGTACTCGGATCACTGGCGCTGGGGCTCGTGGTGTTCATCATCCAGCTGGTGACCGAGCCGGCGGCGATGCGCCGCGAGCCTGCCTCGCTGCGGGATTCGCCGAGCACTGCGACGCCTACCTGAGATCGTGAACGTGCTGGCGATCGATCAGGGGACCTCGTCGACGAAGGCCGCGGTGGTCTCGGCCGACGGCTCGATGCTCGGTTTCGCCGAGGTTCCGGTGCGCCCGCGCCCCGTGGGGGACGGGGGAGTGGAGCAGGATCCGGCAGAGCTGTTCGACTCGGTCGTCCGCGCCGGGCGGCGGGCGGTCGAGCAGGCCGGCACAACGATCGCCGCCATCGGTCTGGCCAACCAGGGCGAGACCGTGCTGGCGTGGGATCGGCATACCGGCGACCCCCTCGGCGCCGCCCTGTCGTGGCAGGACCGCCGCTCCGCCGGGATCTGTGACCGGCTGAACTCGCACGCCGAGAGACTCAAGGCGGTGACCGGATTGCCGCTGGACCCCTATTTCGCGGGGCCCAAGGTGGTGTGGCTGCGCGAGAACATGAGCGAAGCCGGCGTGGTCACCACGACCGATGCGTGGCTGCTGCACCGCCTCACCGGTGCGTACGTCACCGACGTGACGACCGCGTCGCGGACCCTGCTGCTGGATCTCGAAGAGCGACAGTGGTCGGCAGAGGCCGGCGAGATCTTCGGAATGCCGATCGACCAGCTTCCCGCCGTGATCGCCTGCACGGACCGGGTTGGCACCACGGACGCCTTCGGCGGCGGGCACGTGCCGATCACCGGGACGGCTGTCGACCAGCAGGCCGCCTTGTTCGGCGAAGGCTGCCGCAGCGCCGGCGAGGCCAAGTGCACCTATGGCACCGGAGCGTTCCTCCTGGTCAACACCGGGCGGACCGCGCGGTGGTCCGCACACGGCCTGTCGGCGTCGGTGGCCTGGGACGACCGGGGCGACGTCGCGTACTGCCTGGACGGTCAGGTGTACGCGGTCGGGGCGATGGTGCAATGGCTCGTCGACCTGGGCCTGCTGCGCTCCGCGGCCGACCTCGACGCGCTCGCCGGCAGTGTCCCTGACTCCGGCGGCGTCACCTGTGTGCCGGCTCTCGCCGGCCTGGGCGCGCCGCACTGGTCGCCGCCGGCGCGGGGCGTCTTCGAGGGCTTGTCGCTGGGCACCACGGCGGCGCATCTGGTGCGCGCCGCGCTGGAGGGAATAGCGGCTCAGGTGGCGGTGCTGGCACAGGCCGCGGCAGCTGACCTCGGCACCGGACTGGGCCGGCTGCGAGTGGACGGCGGCTTGACCCGGTCGCGGCTGTTGATGCAGATCCAGGCAGATCTACTGCAAACGCCGGTCGAGGTCTTCCCTTCCCCGCACGCGACTTTGCTGGGCGTCGCCGAGTTGGCCCTTCGCGGTAGCCCCGGATACGTGCCTGACCGGCGTGACGTCGCGGGTCCGACCGGGCCGCAGTATGAGCCGCAGGTCAGCCCGGGGGAGGCGGCCGGTCGGCTCGCTGGCGCGGCAGCCGCGATCGCCCGAGCAGTGGACCGGGTGTCGTGACCGATCGATACGACGTCGCCGTAATCGGTGCCGGCGTGGTCGGCACTGCGATCGCCCGGCGGATCGGCCGCAGCCGCCGGTCCTGCGTGCTGATCGACGCGCGCGGCGATGTCGGCGACGTGACCAGCAAGGCCAACACCGCGATCCTGCATACCGGCTTCGACGCGACCCCCGGCAGCCTCGAGGCCAGGTTGGTCCGGCGCGGCCACGCACTACTGCGTGCGTACGCGGCCGAGACCGGGATCCCGATCGAACGCACCGGGGCCGTCGTCGTCGCATGGAACGACGAGCAGGCCGAGCAGCTCACCGGTCTCGAGGAGAAGGCGCGGGCAAACGGCTACGACCGGGCCGAGCTGATCACGGCCGACGCGCTCTACCGGCTGGAGCCACACCTGACGGCCGGCGCCTTGGGTGCGTTGCGCGTGCCGGATGAGTCGATCATCTGCCCGTGGTCGACCACGCTGGCGTACGCGACGCAGGCGCTGGGCGACGGCGTAGAGCTTCGGCTGCAGACCGAGGTGCGCAGCGTCCACTGGGACGGTGAGCACACCCTCGAGACGAGTCGCGGGACCGTCCGTGCTCGGTGGATGGTCAACGCCGCCGGGCTTGGTGGCGACGGGCTGAACCGGCAGCTCGGGCACGCGGAGTTCGCGATCACCCCGCGGCGCGGCCAGTTGGTCGTCTTCGACAAGCTCAGTCGCCGGCTGGTGTCCTCGATCATCCTGCCCATCCCGACCGGCACGACCAAGGGTGTGCTGGTGGCGCCGACCATCTACGGCAACCTGCTCGTGGGGCCCACGGCCGAGGACCTGACCGACCCGGCGGACACGGCGACCACGGCGACCGGCTTGCAGGGGCTGTTGGCGGCCGGCGCTGCCGTCGTTGTGGAACTCGCCGGCGAAGAGATCACCAGCACGTACGCCGGCATCCGAGCGGCGACGCAGCATCGCGACTATCAGGTGTTCGCCGACGCCGCGCAGCACTACGTCTGCGCCGGCGGAATCCGCTCCACCGGGTTGACCGCCTCGATGGCCCTGGCCGACCACGTCGCCGGCCTGCTCGAGGAACTCGGGTGTTCCCTCGAGGAGCGCGCTGATGCGGTCGCTGCGCCTCGGATGCCCAATCTGGGCGAGGCGTTCGAGCGGCCGGCGCTGAGCGCCGCGGCGATCTCCGCCGACCCCGAATACGGCCGGATCGTCTGCTTCTGCGAGCGGGTCAGCCGCGGCGAGGTGCGGGACAGTTTGCGGTCGGTCGTCGCGCCGATCGACCTGGCCGGCGTCGCGCGTCGCACCCGGGCGACCAACGGCCGCTGCCAAGGCTTCTACTGCGCCGCCGAGGTGGCCGACATGCTGCGCGCGCAGGGCGCCGTGTCGTGACGTCAGTGCCGGGCAGTGCCGACGAGCACGTCGATGTGCTTGTTGTCGGTGCCGGTCCCGCCGGCCTGGCCGCGAGTCGCGCGCTGTGCGAAAGCGGGATCGCCGACGTTCTGGTCATCGACCGCGAGCAACAGGCCGGCGGCGTTCCGCGGCACTGCCACCACAGCGGTTTCGGCATCCGGGACGAACGCCGGTTCCTGTCCGGACCTGGGTACGCGAACCGGCTCGTGCAGCGCTCACTGGCGGCCGGAGTCCGGCTGCAGACCGAGACCATGGCGACCGGCTGGGTCGGTGCCAACGCGTTGGCCTTGACCTCGCCGTCCGGCGTATCCAGAGTCTCGGCCGACGCGGTGCTCCTGGCCACCGGGGCCCGCGAGCGGCCTCGACCGGCTCGACTGGTGCCCGGGGACCGGCCGGCCGGCGTGTTCACCACGGGTCAGCTGCAGCAGTGGTGGCATCTGCGGCACCTCCCGGTCGGCCGCCGGGCGATCGTTGTCGGTGCCGAGCACGTCTCCTATTCGGCGGTGCTGACGCTGCGCGAGGCGGGCGTGCACGTGGTCGCTCTCGTCACCTCGCTGCCGCGGCATCAGACATTCGCAGCGTTTGCTGCTGTCATGCGGTGGGGCTTGCGGGTGCCGGTGTGGGCCGATACCGAGGTCGCGTCGATCCGCGGGCACGGCCGGGTCGCCGGCGTGGATCTGGTGCACCGGCCGTCCAGCTCGCGCCGGACGGTCAGTGTGGACACGGTCGTGTTCACCGGCGACTGGATTCCGGACAACGAGCTGGCCCGCAGTGCCGGCGTGCTGGTCGACGCCTCCTCGAAGGCACCGGTGGTGGACGGCGCCGGCGCGACCAGCCTGGGCGGGGTGTTCGCCGCCGGCAATCTCCTCCATCCGGGGGAGACCGCGGATGTCGCCGCTCGTCGCGGTGCTGCCGTGGGCGCTGCCCTGGCCAAGCGCCTCACCCGCGGGTCGGCAGCCACGCAGCCGCACTCCGTCCTTCTCGAGGCGCGACACCCGTTGCTCTGGTGCTCACCGGGACGGATCAGTGCGGGTCAGGCCGGCGAAGCCGGCCGGTTGCCGGGCGGCTTGATCGTCTGCTGCGCGGAATACCGCCGGCGCCCGAAGGTCATCGTCGAGCAGGAGGGTCGGCTGCTGGGGCGTCACACCGTACGGCAAGCAGTGCCGAACCGGTTGCTGCACGTGCCTTTGCGTTGGGCGGAGCGGGTGTACGTGCAGGCCGGGCCGGTGTCGGTCCGGCTGGGCTAGCGGCGACGGCTCACCCGCGCCGCCACCGCCGCCGGCTGTTGGCGGTCTTCTTGCCGGCGCTGACCATCCGCCGCATCGCCTCCAGCGGGACGTCGGTCACCGGCGGCGGCCGCCAGGCGCTCTCGGCCGGCCGGACCGCCGCCTCGACCTCGATCCGCAGCCGGTCGATCCCGGCGAGCAGCGCACCGTGCTGCTGCCAGGCGCCCTGGTCGGAATGTGGGTCGACCAACAGCAAGGCCGCGAGCACGTCGCGGCGCCGGTGCAGCTCGGCCACCGCGGCCTCGACCTCCCGACGGGCCTCGTCGGCCGGACCCAGGGCCGAGGTGACCGCCGGCACCCGCTCGACGGCGCCGGCCGCCGCCTGCAAGACGTCGGCCAGGGCCTGCCGGATCTCGTCGTTGTAGGCCGCCGCCGCCTGCTCGGCGGGCAGGAAGTAGGTGCGGTCGAGCAGGGAACGGCACACGCTGCGCAGCGTCACCTGGCAATGCTCGAGACCGGTCAGGCCTATCCGCAGCCGTGGCTGGGCTTCCCGGGCCTGCCCGCCCCGCGGGTTGAACCGCGCGCTCTCCTCGGTCCGGGCCAGCGTCCGGTCGGCGTGGGCGACCTCGGCCCCGAGCTGGCGGGCCCGGTTCAGCCAGCGGTCGGCCGCCTCGCGGGACCAGCCGGCCCGCAACTGTTCGGCGAGTTGGCGGAGGAACTCGGCCATCCGCTCGGCCAGCTCGGTGAGCGCGTCGTCCGCCGGCTGGACGTACAGCGGCGCCACGATGATCGCGTTGACCGCGATGCCCACGCCGGCACCGATCAGCGTTTCGTACACCCGTCCGGCCGCCACGTTGTGCGAGCCGCCGACAGCCAGGACCAGCATCGCCGAGATCGGCACCTCCAGCAGCTGCGGGCCGAGCCGCAGGATCCGGCCGAGCAACAGCGACACCGCGACGACGCCGCCCAGGCTCCACCAGGTGAGCCCGACGAAGGTGGCGACGCCCACCGCGACCAGCACGCCGGCCAGGACACTCGCGACCCGTTGCAGGCCGTTGGCCACCGTCTCGTACATGGTCAGCTGGACCACGAGCAGTGCGGTCAGCGGCGCGAGGACCGGCGCCGCACTGGTGCCCAGCCGCTCGGCGATGACGAAGGAGATCACCGCCGCGAGCGTGGTCTTCGCGGTCCGCAGGCCCGGCGTACGACCGCGGCGGAACAGCGCCGAACGCAGCCAGCGCCGTGCCTCGGCCGCGCGGCTGGTCACCTGACTCCCTCCCGCGGACCGGCCCGGCGGCGACGGCCCGCTAGGGAACCATGGTGACCGATGACCAGCCGGTCCCGATGGAACTGCGCAGACCGAATCCGCCGGTGCCGTTTCCGCGGTAGAGCAGCAGTAGGCCGTCGGCGGTCCGCGCCAGCAGGTCGGCGTGCCCGTCGCCGGAGAAGTCCCCGGCTCCGATAATGGCGGTCATCCCCGCCCACCCGATGCCGATCGTGGTCCGCGACATGGACAGGCCGGTCGCGGTGCCGCGGTAGATCATCAGGTTGCCCGCCGCGTCCGCCGCGATCAGATCGTCGCGCCCGTCGCCGGTGAAGTCGCCGGCGTTGAGCAGCAGTTTGAGGTTGCCGAAGTTGGGGCCGAGGATCCGCCGCAGCCCGAACCCGCCGGCGCCGTTGCCCGGGTAGAGCAGCAGGGTCCCGGCCGAGTCCCGGGCGAGCACGTCAGGATGACCGTCACCGGTGAAGTCGCCGCCACCGACAATGGCGGTGAGCGACCCCCAGCCGGTGCCGATCTTGATGCCGGGGGATGCCAGGCTGGTGCCCGTGCCGGCGTACAGCAGCAGGTTCCCGCTGTAGTCGCGGGCCAGCATGTCGTTGCGGCCGTCACCGGTGAAGTCGCCGGCGTTGATCATCGCGGTGAGCGAGCTCAACGCCGTGCCGACGCGTGTGTAGCCGCCGGCGAAACCGCCGGCGCCGTTGCCGGCGTAGAGCCGGATGGTGCCGGCGCTGTCGCGGGCGAGCACGTCCGAGCGCCGGTCAGCGGTGAAGTCGTGCGCGGCCGGCGGTACCGCGGGCGGATCCGCCGTGATCGCGTGGTAGCGAACCGGCTGGTACGTCGACCAGTACGGGTTGCTGAGCGCGATGCCGGACTTGACCTCGGTGCCCACCGTGACGTCGGCCTCGTGGTAGATCGTGTAGAGGCTGTGGGCTGCGTCGTCCCACTTGGCGAACAGCACTGCATGGTGCACCGCGGAGTCGTAGCGCAGCAGAGCGTCGCCCGGCTGCAGCGCCGACCAGCTGATCGGCGTAGTGAGCGACGACATTGCTGAGGTCGTGGTGCCCGGCGCGGCGATCTGCCAGGCATAGGAGATGAACCCGGTGCAGTCCTCCCGCCAGCCCGAGGGGTTGTGGCCGGCTGTGTCGCCGTAGTAGTCCGTTGCGGAGAGGAAGTAGTGGCTCTGCTCGTACGGCACCACCGGCCGTGCGTTCACCCAGGACGCGGCCCGGGACATGACTGCACTCCGGCTGATTGCCGGTCCGGCCGCGGCGATCCGCAGCGGGGTCACCGCGGTGCCCTCGGGCGCCGAGCGCAGGGTGGGATTCGCGGCGGCGGCCGGCACGGCCGGATTCGCGGCTGCCGCCGGCGAGACAGCGCCCGCGGACAGTACGCCGGCCAGGGCGAGGGGAATGCACAGCCGGAGCAGCGCCGGCCCGGCGGGCGCGCGGGGACGCCAGTGGCAGCGGCTCACTGGCGGCCCTCCCTGGCGTTCCGCCCGACCTGGCCTGGTTAGCCGCCCGGCTGCTGTGGCTAAGCATCCCCCTATCGATCGACGGCCGGGCCGGGGGGGTCGAGTGACCCGTGCCCAGGGCGCGCCGGCCGGCCGGGCGAATTTTCTCTTCCCCGCTCCCGGTGATGCAGTTCGGGTAGACGCCGGCGCGTCCGGCCACTACGGTCACCACGTCCTATGGGCGCCGCCGCCACAAGCGGGCCGGCGCCGCCTGGGCAGATGACCGCCAACGGGGGCGGTCCGGTGCGATGGTCTGGGAGATCACATGTCGCTAGCTCGTCGCCTACGGGCGTCAACCGTTGTCGTCGCGGCCGCCGTACCGGTGGCCGTTTTTCTGGTGGCCGGGCCCAGCGCCGCGACCGCCAACCCCCGCGGGGGACCGGTCGGCCTGACCCGGCATCTCACCCATGGCGCGGCGCAGAAGGCCAGCGCGGCCAAGGCCGCTACGACCTCGTCCAACGACCCGGAGACGAAGGAGCTGATGGACCGCTCGCAGCAGTACGCGGCGATCCGCACCGCGCCGGGCGCGACGGTGAGCGCCGAGGCCTTCCAGGCCGCGGCCCGGCAGGCCGCGGCCCTCCCGCTGGCCGGCGGCAGCTGGAGCGAGCTCACCAACCAGCCGTACAACTCCGACGCGCTGAACTACCGGGACCCGTTCTGGTCCAACAGCAGCGGCGGCGCCGGCCTGGTCTCGGGCCGGATGACAGCCATCACCAGCGACGGCAACACGGTGTACGCCGGCGCGGCTGACGGCGGCGTCTGGAAGTCGGTCGACAAGGGCGCCCACTGGAAGCCGATCTTCGACAAGCAGACCCGACTCTCCGTCGGTGCCATCGCGGTCAACCCGGCCGACCACTCGGTCTGGGTGGGCACCGGTGAGGCCAATACAGCCTTCGAGAACTACGCCGGCGACGGCATCTACCGTTCTGCCGACGGCGGACACAGCTGGCAACTGGTCGGCAACCGGCTGGACAACAGCCTGGTCTCGCGGATCACCTTCGACGGCAACGGCTACGTCCTGGTCGCCACCAGCAACGGGCTGGTCCGTCGCAGCACGCTGGATCTGACCGCCGCCTGGACGACGGTCCTCAAGCCCGACCCCAACACGACCAACTCGCCCTACCGCACGTCGTGGATGAGCGACGTCCGGGTCCGCCCCGGCAGCCACGGCCAGTACGTCGTGGCGGTGCTGGGCTGGCGCGGCGGCACGCTGTCCGACACCTACGCCTACAACGGGTTCTACGTCTCCCAGCAGGGCGGCGTGGCCGGGTCCTGGACCAAGGTCGCCACTCCCGGCATCCAGGGCCTGATCGGGCGCACCTCACTGGACTACGGTCCCGGCGGCCAGCGCTTGTTCGCCGTCGTGGAGGACCCGAGCACCGTTGCGCTCAACGGCGTCTACCTGTCCACCACGGGCCGCGCGGACGGGCCGTGGACCCTCGTCGCCGACAACGCCGAGCTGGCTGCGGCGCCGAACACGGCAACCTCCGACCCCGGTGGCCAGGCGTGGTACGACCAGTACATCCTGGTCGATCCGAAGGACCCGTCGCACGTCTACCTGGGCCTCAAGGAGATCTACGAGTCCAACGATTACGGCCACACCTGGACCACCATCGGCCCCTACTGGAACTTCCCGTTCGCCTGCTGGAGCGCCGATCCGGCCCAGAACACCTGCCCGAACACCACGCACCCCGACCAGCACGCCGCCTGGGTGACTCCGGACGGCACGGCGTACTTCGGCAACGACGGCGGCGTGTACAGCCGCCCGGCCAGCCTGCGCACCGTGGTCAAGTGGCATGACCTCAACGCCACCTTGCACACCCTGCAGTACTACGACGCCGGCGTCGGCCGGTGGCCCGGTGGCGGCGACGCCGTCTGGGGTGGACTGCAGGACAACGGCACCTCGCTGCTCAAGCCCGGCGCCGCGCAGATGGTGTCGCCGTTCGGCGGTGACGGTGGATACGTCATCGTTGACCCGAACAACGCCCGGCGGGCGGTCAACGAGTACGTGTACCTCACGATGGCCCGCACCCAAAACGGCGGGCGGTCCGACGGTACGACCCGGGCGTACACGACGATCACGCCGACCTGTGCCGCGCTGATCGCGATCGAGTTCAATCCGCAGCCGTGTGATCCGAACCCCCGCTTCATCGCGCCGTACATCATGGACCCGAAGAACGCCAACCATTGGGTGGCCGGCGGGCAGATGGTCTGGGACAACCAGGGCAAGGGCTGGAACACCGTCTGCAACGACAGCACCTGTGACTGGAAGCCGGTGCACGACCTCGGCGCCGGCGCGCAGACCACCGCACTGGGCGTCTCCGGCGGCACGATCTACGCCGGCTGGTGCGGCAACGGCTGTAACCCGGGTGGGTCGCTGCCCTTCGTTTCCGGCATCGACACCAACTACGGCGGCACCTGGCACCGGATCAGCGCGGCGAACCTGCCGAACCGGATTCCGACGTCGTTCCACGTCGACGCTGCGAACCCGGCGCACGTGGTCGTGACCTTCGGCGCCTTCTCCCGCCGCTGGATCCCGGGTGGCGGCGTCGGCCACGTCTTCGAGTCGTGGGACGGCGGGGCCGGCTGGACCGACCGATCCGGCAACCTGCCGGACGCGCCGGCCAACGACGTCGTGGTGTTCCACGGCCAGCTGGTCGTGGGCACCGACGTCGGGGTCTTCGTCACCAAGGCGGGCTATCCCGGGCAGTGGATGCGGCTGGGTACCAACCTGCCCAGCGCATCGACCAACGACCTGGCCGTCGCGCCGGGTGGGGGCTACCTGGTCGCGGCCACGCACGGTCGCGGGTTGTGGAAGTTCGCCGGCTGATCACTCGGGCGGCAGCAGGGAACGCCGGCGGGCGCTTCGGGCCGCCGGCGTTCCCACGTCCGGACCAGCCCGAAGGGCTGGTGTGCGGGAGACAGGCCGGCGCGGGATCCAGGCGCCGCGGGCCTGCTGACGCTAGGCCTCAGCGGGCGGGCCGGCGGGTCGCATGTTGTGTGGGTCCACCCTGGGCAGCCGGAACACGAGCAGGAACGACAGCGCGAACACCGCGATCTCGTAGCCGAGGGCCTGCTGGTAGGAGCGGGAGAAGTCCTCGGCGAGTGCGACCCGGCCCGCATTCCGCAACGCGTTCCCGACCGGCGCGGTAGTACCACTTCGCTGACGGCAGCTCGGGGGCGGGGTGGTCGGATCCTTGGCGTGGCTGCGATCGTGGAAGCACTTGCGGAAACCCGCCAGCACCGCATCCTGGGCCGGCCGCGGCAGGTGTGCCGCGGCGAGCGACGCCCGCACCTGCGGGCCGACTGCGCCGGCCGCCCGTCCGGAATTGACACCCAGCAGGCCGAAGAACACGACGCCGATGACGGCGACACCGACAGCGCCACCGACCTGCTGGACGGTCGACAGCACTCCCGATGCCGCGCCGGCCGCCTCGGTGCGAATGGCGGCCAGGATGATGTTGACCACCGGGGCGATGAACAGACCGAGGCCGACGCCACTGAGCAGCAGCGCCGGCAGGAACTGCCAGGTGTGCGGGTGGATGCCGACCACGTGTGCGGTGAGGAGTACGGCGCACATGCCGAGAACGAGCAATCCGGTGCCCAGCAACAAGATGCTGCGACCGAGCCGTTTCGTCAGGGCGTTGGAGGCCGCCGCCGCGCAGGCCGAGCCCACCGCGAAGGGGAAGCCGGTCAGCCCGGAGCCCAGGGCGGAAAATCCCAGCCCGATCTGCAGGTAGACGGCCAAGGTGAAAAAGAACGGCGGCAGCGCGGCGAAGAAGACAAAGGACAGCACCAGACCGGCCACGAACGCCCGATCCCGAAACAGCGACATCCGTAGCAGCGGGGAAGCGTCGGCGGCCGTGCGGCGTCGTTCATAGGCGGCAAAGACGGCCAGCACCGGGACGGCCGCGGCCAGCATCAGCCATACCCACCCCGGCCAGCCGCGATCTCGCCCTTCTACCAGCGGGAAGACCAGCAAGAACACGCCCAGGGTGACGAGGCCGGCACCTGGCAGGTCGAGCCGGTTCCCGCCCGGCGCACGCGATTCGCCAAGTAGGAAGAACGCCGCGATCAACGCCCCGATGCCGATCGGGACGTTGACGTAGAAGATGGTTCGCCAGCCCAGCCCGCCGATGTCGGCCTGGATAAGTATTCCGCCGAGCAACGGACCGAGGATCGTGGCGAGGCCGATCGTCGCGCCGACGATACCCAGCGCGCGGCCGCGGTCGCGGGGCGGGAAGGTCACCTGGATCACCGAGAGGACCTGCGGAAACATCAGGCCGGCGGCGAGACCCTGCAAGAGCCGCGACCCGACCAGCACGCCCGCGTTGGGCGCCGCGCCGCAGAGCACGGACGCGAGGGTGAACGCGGTCATCCCGATGAGGAAGATCCGGCGCCGGCCGTAGATGTCGCCGATCCGGGCCGCGGTGATCAGGGTGCAGGCGAATGCCAGTTGGTAGAAGACCAGCACCAGTTGGATCTGGCCGTAGGACGCGTGCAGGTCGCGCTGGATGGACGGGATCGCCACATTGACGATGGAGATGTCGACCAACTGCATGAACGTCGCGGTGAGGATGATCGCCAGCACGACATAGGGGTTGGCGTGCCCGGCCCGGTCCCTGCGCGCCGCCGCCCGAACCTGCGAGGTCTCCGTCACGGCGGGGACGCTACCGAGTGCCGTTGGTGTCCCACCACAGGCAGGTCGCCCCGCCCGGAGGGAACGACGGGATCGGTCCCATGGCAGCGTCGACCTCGGGCTCGCGGTCGGCCGGCAGGCACAGCCGCCGGCGGGTCATCGTCACGATGGCCGAGCGGGGGGCCTCTCGTGGTGGCCGGGCGAATCGCTCTACCGTCGCCTCGATCCCGGCCTCGGCCAGCACCTCCGCGGCGAGCTCGGCAGTCGGGCCGTCGGGCCGGTCGATCCCGTGGAAGCGCTGCCACAGCGGGCCGGTGGACACCATCGGGTGCCGGTCGGTGAGCTCCAGCACGACCCGGTGCCGGGCCCGCCGGCTCAGCGCGCCGGCGAAGGCGGGCAGGTCTGCGACGTTGTACGCCACGTGGTGGCAGACCGCGACGTCGGCGCCCTCGACCTGATCGGCCGCCTCCGGCCAGCTGCCGAACACCTCGCGATGGTCGATGCCCATCCGCTCGGCGGTCGTGGCGAACTGTTCCAGGAGTTCGGTGTCGGAGTCGACGCCGGTCAGCCGGCCGGCCCGCGCGGCCAGCGCAAATGCGGCGGCGCCACCGCCACAGCCGACGTCGAGCACCGAGCCGCCCTCCGGCAGCGCCTCGAGCGCCCGCCGGCGCGACGGCGTGTCTACTTGGGAGGGTTCTTCGACGCGAAACAGCTCCACCGGGAATCCCCACGGTGACTCGGGGGCACGCGCCAGGATGTGCTCAGGGATCGCCCAGGCAGCCAGCTCCGCGCGCCAGCGGTTGGCGGCGGGTGATGGTGTGTCAAAGGTCATCGGCGGTGTCTCCTCAGGTCGGCGAGCAGGGCTAATGCGGCGGCCTTGCCCGGGCTGCCGGCGATGCCGCCGGTCGGGGCGGTCCCGGCTCCGGAGATGTACAGGCCCTCGACGGGCGTGCGATGTCCGGCCAGGGCGCGGGTGGGGCGGAGGAAGGCGAGCTGGTCCAGGCTGATGTCGAGCACCATCGGATGGGCGCCCGGCCAGCACAGCTCGTCAGCCATCGACTGTGGGGTGCGGATCGACATCCCCAGGATGCTGTCCCGGAAGCCGGGGGCGTGCCGCTCGACCTGCTCGATCATCGCGTTGACGAATCTCTCCGCGTTGGCTGCCCACCCGCCCTCGACCTCGAACGGTGCGCACGGGCAGGCCAGGTAGACGGTGTGATGGCCGGCGGGAGCGAGGGAGTCATCCAGTGCGCTGGTGGTGAAGGCGTACGTGGGAGGTGGATCGGGCAGCTGCCGTGCGTCGGCCGCCTGGAACCCCCGCGTCAGATCGTCGAGCCGGTCCACATGCGACTGCAAGCCGTTCCAGTCACCCGGCCGGGAGCCGGGGTATGCGGGCAGCCGGTCGGTGGCCAGATGGACGAGCATCTGCACCGCGTTGCCGCGATGCGTGGCGGCCAGCTCGCGGGCAACTGGTCCAGACATCTGGGGGTCCAGCAATTCCAGCAGGGCGGTCTTGGGATCCATCGCGGTGACGACCGTGCGGGTGCCGAGCATCTCCCCGGAGGCCAGCTCGACCGACCTCACCCGCCCGGCCGGGGCGTTGATCCGGCGCACCGAGGCCCCCGTACGTACCGAGCCGCCGTAGGAGGCGAGCCGGCGAAGGAGCGCGTCGATCAGCGCCTGCGACCCGCCGACCGCGTGGTGCTGGCCGAATCGGTGGTAAGCCGCCTGCCAGAGCGCGAAGAACGCCGAGCCGCCGGAGTGCGGTCCGGCGGAGGAATGCGCCGCGAACGCGGCCACCGGCGCCCGGGTCAGGTCGGAGTGCAAGTGCCGCTCCAGCAGAGCGCCGTACGGGGTGACCAGGTCGTGGGCCAGCCCCCACGGGCCGCCGGCGCGGCGCACGGCCTGCCAGCCGGACCGGGCTCGCGGCGCCAAGCCGCGCCAGACCTGCCCGGGCGAACTGCCTCCTTGCAGACCCACCACGGCTGTCTCGGCCAGCGGCATGGCCCGGTGGATGAAGGCCTCGTACGCCCGTGCCTCGACCGGGTCGAGTGCCGCGATGGACTCGACCGTCTCGGCCACCGACCGGTGGAACCGGACCACCCGGCCGTCCGGGAAGAAGCCGGCGGCGAAGGGGTCCATCTCGACGTAGCGCAGGCCGGCGCCGGCCAGGTCGAGCTCGGCCGGGATCGCCGTCATGTTGAGAATGTTGTGCGCGACCGAGTGCGTATCGAACAGGTAGCCGGGCAGCCCCGGCACGGTCGCCTCGGTGCGCGAGCCCCCGCCGGCGCGGTCGGCCTGCTCCAGCACCAACACGTCGAGTCCGGCTCGGGCGAGATAGCAGGCGGCCACCAGGCCGTTGTGGCCGGCGCCGACGACGGTGACCGGGCCGGAGCTGGGGGGCATCAGGCGTTCGGATCGATCCGCTCGCCGGTGTCGAGCTCGAACAGGTGAACGCGGTCCAGGCGGGGGACAAGCCATACGTCCTGGCCGACGGCCGGCAGGGCGGTCGCATCCGCCCGGATCACCAGCGGCGCGCCGGCGGCAGGGCCCTGCTCGACGCCGCGCAGTCCCACGTGGACAAACGCCATGCTGCCTTGGTCCTCGGTCAATCGCACGTGCGCCGGAATGGCGGTCGAGGCGGGCGGCGTGGTCGCGATGGCGACGTGTTCGGGGCGCAGCCCCATCATCACCTCGGCCTGGCCGCCGAGAGCGGCCACGACGCGCCGCTCGAGCGGGAGCGACGCGCCGGCGAGGGCGAGACCGTCGGCGGTGACCGTGGCTGTGAGGAGGTTCATCGCCGGCGAGCCGAGGAAGCCCGCGACGAAAGTGTTCGTGGGCCGGTCGTAGAGATCGCGCGGGGTGCCGAACTGCTGAAGCAATCCGTCCTTGAGCACGGCCAGCCGGTGCCCCAGCGTCATGGCTTCGACCTGGTCGTGGGTGACATAGATCGTGGTGATGCCGAGCCGGGCCTGCAGCTCGGCCAGGCTGGCTCGGGTCTGAGTCCGGAGCTGTGCGTCCAGATTGGACAGTGGCTCGTCCATCAGGAACGCGTGCGGCTCGCGGATGATGGCCCGACCCATCGCGACCCGCTGCCGCTGACCGCCGGAGAGCTGCCGCGGCCGGCGGCCGAGGTAGTCGGTCAGTCCGAGAACGTCGGCCACCTGGGCCACCTTGCGCATCCGCTCGTCGCGCGACACCCCGCGCATCCGCAGCGGAAAACCCATGTTGTCCGCGACATTCATGTGCGGGTACAACGCATAGCTCTGGAACACCATGGCCAGGTCGCGGTCCTTCGGCGGCCGGCCGGTGACGACCTCGTCGCCCACCATGACTTCGCCGGTGTCGATCGGCTCCAGCCCAGCGAGCATCCGTAGCGCGGTGGACTTGCCCGAACCGGAGGGACCGACGAGGGTCACCAGTTCGCCGTCCTCGACGTCGAGGTCGAGCTGGTCCACCGCCGGCGACTTGCCGCCGGGATATGTCCGGCTGGCCTGCCGGAAGGTCACGGTCGCCACGATGGCACCTCCTGTCGGGGCGGCAGATCGGCTGCGGCGAAGGTGGTGCAGCTGGCACTGGCCAGCCGGACCGCCTGCTCGACCGACCTGCCCAGCGGCCGCCCGCCGCGCAGTCCGTGGGCCAGCGCTGCGGTCAGGACGTCGCCGGCGCCGGTGGGGTTGCGGGCCCGGACGGCGGGGGCGGGGACTCGACCCGGAGCGCCCGGCCCGGTCGATGCCACGCCGGCGCCGCTGGATCCGGCCGACACGACCGCTGCCCGGGCGCCGGCGGCGACCAGGAGGCGGGCCAGGTCCACGGGTGGCTCCAATCCGGGGAGCTCGCCGGTCAAATCCAATGCGGTCGCTGCCTCGGTCAGGTTGGGCGTCACGATGTCCGGCCGGCTCGGCAGGACCGCGGCCAGTGCGGCGCCGGCCAGGTCGCAGACGACCGCCGTACTCACGCTGATCGCGGCCCAGGCCAGCTCCGCGACCTGGCTGGCCTCGACCCCGGGGGGCAGGGACCCGGTCAGCACAAAGATCGACCCGCCGTCCCCGGCAGCCTTGGCCTCGGTGGCGAACTGGTCCCACAGCGCCGGCACACACGGGGGCGCCGGCTCGTAGAAGGCGGTGACCGTGGCCGTGGGCGCCTCGACGACGGTGGTGCAGGTGCGGGTGGCCGAACCACGCAGCGCGGTCACCCGAATCCCGGCGCGGCGCAGGCTGCGGATCACGAAGTCGGCCTCCGGGTCGTCTGCCGGGCCGACGATGCCGACCAGATGTACCGACCGGCCCAACGCCGCCAGCACCCGGGCGACGTTACCGCCCTTGCCCCCGCCGCGGGCGTCCACCCGCAGCGGCCGGTGCATCTGGCCCGCAACGAGCCGATCGACGAGCAGAGTGCGGTCCAGCGCGAGGCTGGGGCAGGCCACGACCACGTCGGGCTCAGCCACGGCGGGCAGCATCGTTGTCCCAGTCCTGCCAGGTAGACCCACGGCCGTCCAGCCGTGCGGTGAGCGACTCTAAGCGCTTGCGCCCGACTTCGCGCAGGTGCCCGAGCCGCTCGGCCGGCGCGAGCGGTACCGCTTCCTGCCAGACCGCTCGACCGGCGACGAAGCCGGCCGCGCCGCCGGCGAGGGCGCGGTCGAGTTGCTGGCCGAACGCGTCGAAGCCGACCCCGCCGGACAGCACTGCCCACGGCCGGCGGGCCGCCTCGGTGACCGCTTGCGAGGCTGCCTCACTGCCCGGGTACGGCAGCTTCAGCATGGCGACACCGGTCTCGGCGACGGCCACCGCGGCGTCCCGGATCAGGGCCGGCGCGCGTCGGCCGAACGCGTCAGCGTCCTCGTCGGCGTCCTTGAGCACCAGCGCCTCGACCACCAGCAGCAGGCTGGCTGCGTGGCAGTCGGCGAGCACCGACCGGACCACCCCCAGGACCGTGTCGGCCTGGTCCGGCCGGTCGACTCGCAGGCAGACGAGCAGCTTGGCCAGGGTGCCACCCAGCCGGCGGACACCGGCCGCGCCGAAGCCCGGAATCAGCGCCGGCACCCGGCCGGCCGGTTCGCTGCGGTCGAGGCTGCGTTCCACCGACACGAGCAGCGCCCGGTCTCTGGGCACGGTGGCGCTGTCGACCAGCGCGGGCAGCGCGATCTCGGGGTCGAGCAGGACGCCGGTCGCCGAACCGGCCAGGGTGGCGACGATGTCGGCCTTGACCCGCAGCACCTCAGCGGCGTCGCTGGGCCGGCCGGCGCCGGCCAGCATCCGGGCGAGGCTGGCCCGCTGGTCGGCCGCCAGCACCGCGATCCGGCCCTGGTCGGTGCTGACCTGGCCGAACGCGCGACGTTCCGCAGTGCTGAAGGCGGAACTGTCCGCAACGCCGGACCCGCCGGCCGTTGCTGTCGTCATGGTCTCTCGCCGGCCAGCACGACAGAACGGGTCAGGTGCCGCGGCAGGTCGGCGTCGAGGCCGGCCCGGTCGGCGGCGGCGACCGCCCAGCGCTGGGCCCGGACCAGCTCGGCGAGCGGATCCAGCCTGCCCTGCTCCACGGTGGCCCCGGTCGCCTCGATGTCGGTGACCAGGTCGAAGCCGATCGGGCTCAGCGCCCAGACCAGGGTCTGCGGGCCGGCGATGCTGATCGGACCGTGGCGGTACTCGCGGGCCGGATAGGCCTCGCTGTGCGCGCCGGCCGATTCACGGCACTTCAGCGCCGCCTCGGCGGCCAGGCCGATGGCCCAGCCCCGGGCCAGGAAAACCACGTGCGCCGGCCCACCGGCCGAGTCGAGGAGCGGCGGCAACTCGCCGGTCAGCGCCTGCCGGCCATCGGCAATCACCGGTCCGAGGTCAGCGCCGGTCGACCGGCGAAGGAGCGCCACCACGCTGGTAGCGAACCGGGTCTGCACCACGGACCGCTCATCGGCGAAGTCGAGCACGACCGGCGCCGGCACGGCCTGGGCGATAGGGGAGTCCGAAACCGCGGTGATCGCCAGTGCGGTCAGGCCTTCCGGTGCCATGGACAGGACCGATCGCACCTCGGTGGTGGTCCCGGACCGGGAGATGGCCAGCACGGTGTCGTAGCCGGCCGAGAGGACCTGGCGGTCCACCTCGCTCGCGGGCCGCGCATCGGTGCGGCCCTGGCCGGCGGCCTCCCGCAGGCCCGCGTACGCCTGCGCCACATACAGGGACGTGCCGCACCCGATCACCAGTGCCGCGTCGCCGGCCCGGGGCAGGCCGGCCGGCAGCTCGTCGGCCCGGGCGGCCGCCTGGGCCCAGCAGTCTGGCTGGCTGGCGATCTCCGCCCGGGTGTACCGGGCCCCCGTCATGGCTGCCCCGCCGCGATCGTGGCTGCGAGCGCCTGCGCCTCGTCGCGGGCCGGCTGCGCGGCGATGCCGCCGACGGCCTGGGTGGAGGCGCTCCCGCAGGCGACCCCGAATGCCACCGCTTCGGCCGCAGGCCAGCCGGCGACCAGGCCGAAGATCAGGCCGGCGGCGAGGCTGTCGCCGGCTCCGGTCGCGTCGACAGCACGTACGGCCGGCGCGCTGATCCGGGTCACCTCGGCGCCTTGGGCCAGCAGTGCTCCGCGGGAACCGTCTTTCACGACCACGGTTGCACACCGCTCGGCCAGCAGCCGGGCGGCCTTGTCGGTGCCGGCGGGGTCTGAGCCGGTCAGGTCGCTACCCGATGCGGCGAGGGCGGCTGCTTCGGCGGCATTGACCAGGAGAACGTCTACCGCAGCGAGGAGATCGTCGCCGGCGTCCCATCGCTGGCTGGGGTCGTAGTTGGGATCGAGGGAGATGCGCAACCCCAGCTGTCGGGCCCGCCAGCACAGGTCGAGCAACCCCGGGCGCAGGGCGCTGACCAGGAACATGCTGCAGATGTGCAGGTGCGCGTGCTCGGCCAGCAGGGAGTCGGGCACATCGGTTCCGCGCAGCTCGCCGATAGCGCCGGGCGTGGTGAGGATCGCCCGATCGGTGCCGGCATCGCGCAGCAGTAGCACGGTGGCGCCGGTCGGCGCCGGCACCGTCCGCAGCGCCGACGTACGCACCCCACGCCCGGTCAGCAGCCCGGTACACCAGCGGCCCCACTCGTCATCGCCGACGGCGGCGACCAGCGTGGTGTCCAGGCCGAGCCGGGCGGTGCCGCAGGCGACGATGCCGGCGGACCCCCCCAGGGTGATGTCGATGCCGTCCACGAGTTGCTCGACCTGGTCGAAGTGCGGTGCGGACGGCGACCGGACGACGATGTCAGGATTGAGGTCCCCGACGATGAGCACCCGGGGGAGCAGCGGCCCGCTCACCACGGGCCCCGCTGGTTCAGCGCGGCGCCGCCGGCGGTGAGCACGGCTCGGAAGCGGTAGCGATCCCCCCGATAGGTGATGGCGCCGAGCTCGATCGGCAGGCCTGATCGGTCGTAGGTGGTCTGGGTGGCGGCCAGCAGCGGGGCCCCCGGCATGACCTCGAGCAACTGGGCCTGCGCCGCGGTGGCGGCTTCCGCCGTGACGGTGTAGTCGGCCCGGGCCGGCTGGGCGCCCGCTTCGGTCAGCGTCGCGTACAGCGAGGAGGTGGAGAAGTCGACGTCGACCAGCCCCGGAGCCACGGCGAGCGGGACCCTGCTGTGGTCCAGTGCCGTCGCCAGACCGTCGACCATGCGCAACCGGTACAGGGAAAACAGTGGCGTGCCGGGAGCGAGCCGCAACGCTTGCGCCTCGTCGAGGGTGCTGTCCCGAACCTGCCGGTCCAAGATCCGGCTGGTGGCCACCAGGCCGGCGCCGCTGACCATCTCGGTGAAGCTGGCCAGCGTCCCCGGCGGCTCGGCCAGCGGCGCGGCGTGGACGAACCAGCCGCGGCCCGCGGCGGGCACGACCAGCCCGGCCGATACCAGTCGCCCCAGAGCCTGGCGGACCGTCACCCGGCTTACCCCGAACCGCTCGCGCAACTCCCGTTCGGAAGGCAGCCGGGTGCCGGTGACGAGACGGCCGGCCCGGATCTCGGCGGCCAGGCTGCCGGCTACCTGCGCGTAGAGCGGCCCCGCCGCCGATACGGGCCCAGCCTGCGACATGGGATCAGACAGTAGACCGGACCCGGGCCAGTTGTCACAGACAGGTACGCACTCTTGCGCCGGTGGTCCGTACCACGGTAGGAACGCCAGACACATGCAACGAGGAGAGGGCGTCTCGCGGTGACCGCGCTGCTCGGACAGGACCGGTACCTCCTGGCCGGGGAGTTCCATTACTTCCGGGTGCCGGCCGGCCAGTGGCGCCAGCGGTTGGACAAGGTGGCCGAGGCCGGCTTGTCGGCGGTGAGCATCTATGTCCCGTGGAACTGGCACGAGCCCCGACCGGGCGCGCTGGACTTCACCGGGCAGACATCGCCGGAGAAGAACCTGATCCAGGCGCTGGACACGATCGCCGCAGCCGGGCTGGATTGCATCTTCCGGCCGGGCCCGTTCATCACCGCAGAGTGGCGGGGCGGCGGCATGCCGGCCTGGCTGTGGGAGCAGCACCCGGAGATCCTGGCGCTGCGGGCCGACGGCTCCCCGACCGGGATCGACCCCTACCCGGCGATCACGTATGCGGCGCCGGCCTACCGGGACGCCTGCCGGCAGTGGTACTCCGATGTGCTGAGCACCGTCGCCGGCCACCGGGCTGACCGCGGTGGGCCCATCATCAACATCCAGCTCGACGACGAGCCGTCGTACTGGCTGCGCCTGCTCGAGCTGCAGCCGGACCTGCTGGACTACAACCCGGTGCTGGTCGCGCCGGACGGCGACGGCCCGTCGGCGTACGGGCGCTGGCTCTTGGACCGCTACGGCGACCTGCCGGGGGTCGACGCGGCGCACGCGACGACGAGCAAGACGCCGGCCGACCTGGCGCCGCCCACGTCCGGGCCGACCGAGCGGAGCGAGTTGCAGCGCCAGCTGGATTGGATGGACTTCAAGCTGACCTGCATCGACGACTATGTGGCGTTCCTGTACCACTGCGCCCGCGAGCACGATGACAGCACGCCGATCTCGCTGCTGTTCCCGTATTTCCTGCCGCTGTCGGCCTCTCGCTTCCGCAGCCGCAGCCCCGGTCGCGAGCTGCCGCTGCAGCTGACCAACGAGGTCTACCTGTCGTTGTTCGGGCCGGCCAGTTGCCGCGAGCAGAAGGTCGCGGCCATCGTCAGCACCCACGAGGCGTTCCACATGTGGCGCGGGCCGGAACCGGCGGTCACCATCGAAGTGCAGGGATCGAACGCGTCGTACATCACTCCCGGCGCGATGGAGTTGCTCTACGCCGTGTCGGTGGCCCGGGGCATCCGCGGCCTGTGCTTCTACATGATGGTCGGCGGCGACAACCCGCCAGGCTATGAGCTGGGAACCGGCAGCAACTACGACGTCAGCGCGCCGATCACCCGGACCGGTGGGACCCGGCCGCACTACACCACGATCCAGAAGCTGTCCCGCATCGTCGCGGCCGCGGACAGCGAGATCCGGGCCGCCGAGCCGGTGCGCGACATCGCCTTCGGGTGGTGGGTGCCGTACGAGATGGCCGCCCTGATGGGGTTGGGCTCGGCGTTCGCCGATATCACCGAGGCGATGCGTACGACCTTCAGCACCGGCGAGATCGGCACCGGTGAGGCGCTCACACTGCAGACGCTGATGACCGACGCCTCGGTCAGCTTCGGCTACCTCGATCTCGAGCAGTGTTCTGACGACGCGCTCGCCGCGGTACGGCAGTTGTGGGTTCCGGCGCTGGAACAGTTGCCGGCCAGGGTGCAGGAGCGACTGGCGGCCTATGTCCGCGCCGGCGGCGATCTCGTGCTCACCCCGCACGTGCCGGCCGTGGACGAGCGGGGCGCTGCGTGCGACGTCCTGACCCGGCTGGTGTTCGGCGCCGAGGACCCGCCGGACTATGCCGCCCCAGTGCCCTTCGCCGAGGACCTCGCCCGCGTCGTCACCGCGACCGGTGACCTGTTGCTCGCGCTGCAACCGGTCAGTGCCCTGCCGGTGCCCGCCGGCGCCGAGGTCCTGGCCACCCTCGACACCGCGCCTCGACCGGACAGCCAGGCCGAAGACACCGAAGGCTCACCGGCTTGCGCCATCCGGGTGCGGGCCGGCGCCGGCCGGGTGACCGTGCTCGGATTCCGGCTGCAGTACGTGCCGACCGAGTCTGCCGAGCACCGGGACTTCCTGCTGGCGCTGCTGCCCGGGAGCCCGGCCACGTCCGCCGAGCCGGCGCCGGTGACGGCCATGCAGCTTCGCGGGCCGGCCGGCGGCCTGCTGTGCCTGGTCAATCCGGTGGAGGTGCCGGCACTGGCCCGGGCCCGCTACACCCGGGCCGACGGCAGCAGTGGCGCGCTGCCGGCAGTCCTCGACGGCATCGACCTGGACCGGCAGGGGGCCCGGCTGCTGCCCATCGACCTGCTACTGGGGCCGGCCGCAGTGCTGCGCTCGGCCACCTGGGAGCTGGTTGGTCGTACCCTGCTCGACACCGGCGCGGTCGAGCTTCGCTTTGCCACCGCCGGCGACGCGAGAGGCGAGGTGGTGCTGTCCGGTCCGGCCCGGGATTGCTCCGTGGATGGCGGCGCGCTGGCTCCCGGACAGCGGGTCGGCGATGACACCGCGTACCTCATTACTGCGGCCGCCCCAGAGGTCGCGCTGACCGTTCCGTTGAGCACCTGACCACCCGACCACTCAACCGCTGGACCCGACGCCCGGAGGCACCTATGAGCACCGTTACCCGAAGCCGCCGGCAGCGCCTCGCCCCGCGGTCGATCGCGGTCCTGGCGGTCGCCAGTCTGCTGGCCGCCGGCTGCTCCGGTGGCAGCGGCGGCTCGGCTGCCAAGCAGCCGGCCAAGGCCAAGCCGATCAGCACCTCGGCACCGATCAAGGGCCAGCACATCGTCGTGTTGATGCCCTCCTATGCGCAGATCCCCAAGGCCCTGCTGGCCGACTTCACCGCGAAGACCGGTGTGACAGTGACGCTGAACTCGGCCGAGTTCGACGGCATCCACCAGCGGCTGGTTACCGCCTCGGTGGGCAATACGAACATCGCCGACGTCGCGGAGATCGACTGGTCGTGGGTCGGCCAGTTCGGCCAGGCCGGGTGGTACACGCCGCTGGAGACCTCACTGGACCCGTCGCTGCAATCTGACTTGCAGAATCTCAGCACGTTCAAGTTCAAGGGCCACATCCTCGGCGTCCCGTACTCCAATGACTTCCGAATCGCGGCATACAACAAGGACATGTTCGCCAAGGCAGGCGTCGACCCGCCCAAGACCTTCGACGACTTGCACGCGGCCATGCTGGCGCTCAAGCAAAAGGCCGGCGTGAAGTACCCGCTGTCGTTGGCGCTGTCGGCCACCGAGGGCACGGCGACGGTGTGGTACCTCATCACGCTGGCGATGGGCGGCAAGTTGTTCGACAACAACTTCAACTCGCAGTTCGACAAGCCGAACAGCGTCGCCGCCAAGGCGCTGCAATTCGAGGTCAATGCCGTCAAGGAGGGGTTGGTCAGCCCGGGGTCGGTGTCCAACAGCGATCAGCAGAGCGACGACCGCTTCCTCAACGGCTCGGCCGGCTACGTCTTCGGCGGCCCGGACGAGGTGGTCAGTGCCGACGACCCGACTTCGTCGAAGATCGTGCACAAGGCCGCACTGGCGCTGGTGCCGGGGGCCAACGGCCCCGGCCCCACGTTCGGCCTGCCCGAGGGTGTCGGAATTCCCGCGTCGAGCAGCCACAAGGAGGCCGCCCTGGCCTTCCTGAACTGGATGAGTTCGCCCGAGGTGGTGGTCAAGCTGCGTGCCTCGATCGGCGTGCTGCCCTGCCGTACCAGCATCCTCAAGCAGCTCAACGACTCGGGCAACCTCGTCGGTGGCGACGTGATCGAGCAGCAGGCCAAGCACATCACGCCGCTGTTCCCGCAGGGGACGCCCACCTGGTACCCGAAGTTCTCCAGCGAGGCCGGTGCGCTGGTGAACAGTGCGGCGAAGGGGGACATCAGCGTGGCCGAAGCGCTGAAGCGGCTCGCGCAGCTCGCCCGCAAGCTCGCCGGGAAGTGACCTGGCGTTGAGCCTGGCCACTCCCGTCCTCCCGCCGCTGCCGCCGGCGCCGGCGGACACGCCGGCGGCCCAGCGGGACTGGAAGGTGCGCGGTGACCGCCGGCTCGGCTGGGTGCTGGTGCTGCCGCTGTTGGCGCTTCTGGTAGGCCTGGTGGGCTATCCGCTGGGCAGGGGCCTGCTGGTCAGCATGCGCATCTCCGACCCGACGTCGGGAGTGCCGGATCGCTTTGTGGGGCTGCGAAACTATTCCGACGTCCTGTCCGACCCGCAGGGCCGGTCGGCGCTGGTGCACACCCTGGCCTACCTCGGCATCGCACTGGTGCTCGAACTGGTGCTGGGGCTGGCCTTCGCCTTGGCGCTGCGACACCGGTTCTTCGGGCGCACCCTGGTGTTCACCGCTCTGGTGCTGCCCTGGGCGCTGCCCGGTGTGGTGGCCGGGTTGCTCTGGCAGCGGGTGTTCAGCGCCGACAACGGCCTGCTCAACAGCGCGCTGTTCCAGCTGCACATCATCGGCTCGTACCACTCCTGGCTGTCCAGCCCGGTCTACGCGGTCGCCTTCATCACCGTGGTGCATGTGTGGGGTGTGCTGCCACTGACGACTCTGGTGCTGCTGTCGGGGCTGAACGGCATCCCCGAGGAGCTCTACGGCGCCTCTGCCGTCGACGGCGCCTCGCGACTCCGGCAGTTCTGGCATGTCACGCTGCCGTTGCTGCGACCGGCTATCGCCGTCGCCCTCACCACCGGGTCGGTGTCCGCCCTGTCGATCTTCGACGAGATCTTCGTCCTCAACGGCACGGCCCTGTCCACCCGCTCGGTGATGATGCAGGTGTACGACACGACCTTCCGCCAGCTCGACTTCGGCCACGGCAGCGCCCTGGCCATCCTGCTGTCCCTGGCTACGGCGGCGGTTGGCCTGGTCTGGGTGCTGATCTTCCGCCGGGTGGCCGTATGAGCACCGCGTCGGTGGCCCGCCGGCGGCTGCGGCCGCGGCCGGCGGTCGGCCGCTGGCTGGTCGTGGCCCTGCTCCTGGCCTGGTCGCTGGGTCCGGTGCTGGTCGGCTTTGTGACCAGCCTGTCCACCCAGCAGGAGGTGCAGGCGGTGCCGGCGCAGCTGATTCCCGCACACCCCAGCCTCGATGCATACCGCTCGCTGATCGGGCACCCGCCGGTGCGCACCGGGCCGGTGGTCGCCGGATCGGTCGGTGTGCAGGAGACCCAGGCGTTCAGCCGGGCGCTGATCAACGCCGGCGTGTCCACCGTGCTCTCGGTGCTGGCGATCCTGTTCGTCTCGATCAGCGCCGGCTATGCGTTCTCCCGGTTGCGGTTCCGCGGTCAGAACGGACTGCTGGTGGCCATCATCGCCACCCTCGCGATACCTGCTGTCGCCGTGGTCGTGCCGCTGTTCCAGATGCTCGCCAACGCCCGGCTCATCGACACCCAGTTCGGGTTATTGCTCATCTACACCAGCGCCGGCGCACCGCTCGCGGTGTGGTTGTTCTACAACTACTGCCAGGACGTCGGCCTGGACCCGGAGGAGGCCGCCCTGATGGACGGCTGCAACCGGTGGCAGGCGCTGCGCCATGTCGTCATCCCGCAACTCGTCCCCGGCATTGCAGCATTGACGGCCATCCTGATGCTGGCGATCTGGGGTCAGTTCTTCATCCCGCTGCTGTTCGCCCCGACGCTGCACACCAAGCCGGTCGCGGTGCTGATCACCGAGTTCTCCGGCAAGTACCGGACGAACTACCCGCTGGTTGCGGCGGCCGGGGTGCTGGCGCTGATCCCGCCGGCCGTCGTTGCGACGGTGCTCAACCGGCACATCCGCAGCATGCTGGGTGGCCTGTCGGTCTGAGCAGCTGGGTCACTTTTCGCCCACTGGGCC
Organism: Actinomycetota bacterium; assembly: GCA_030948385.1. GTDB lineage: Bacteria > Actinomycetota > Actinomycetes > Mycobacteriales > QHCA01 > QHCA01. The sequence goes on along the minus strand of JALZAK010000080.1, from coordinate 49,445 downwards.
GGCCGCCCGGCTCCCCACGGCCAACAGCCGGTCGACATAGTCGCCGTACACGGCGTCGCAGCCATAGCCCACCAGCCGGCGCAAGGTCTCGTCCGTGTGCGCGTCCCAGCCGAACGCCAGCAGGCCCTCGGCGTGGAACAACTCGACCAGTTCGGCCGACCAGTCCTCCTCGTGCAGGTTGATGGCGTCGATGCCGGATTCGCGCAGGGCGACGGCGAGGGGCCCAGGTCCATCAGGCATCTCCTCGACCCCGGTGGAATGCACCAGGTGAAGCTGGGGCTCGACCCGGCGCCACGCCGCGGCCTGCTGCACCGTCTCGGTCACCAGCCACAGCCGATCGACGGCCCCCGGGCCGGCAGCACGGGCGAGGGACAGCACCGGGCCGAAGGCCGCCGGGTCGAGGATGTCCAGGCTGAGCAGGAAGTCCGTGCCACACGCGCCGTAGAGGTCCTCGAGCCCACACATCGAGGCGGGCAGGTCCGAGCGGTTGAGCTCGCCGATGCGCTGCCCGCGCACCCAGCCGTCGTGGTCGAAGACCGGCGCGCCGTCAGCGGTCAGCCAGACGTCGGTCTCCAGTGCCGTGGCGCCCATCTCCAGCGCCAGGACGAACGCCGGCAGGGTGTTCTCCGGAGCATGCGCGCGGCCACCCTTGTGGGCGAACAGGATCGGCGTCGGCACGTCGAGGACCATGTGGCTACTATCTCCGACCCGCCGGCCGGACGGGCAGCGTGGTGCGAAAATTTCCCGCCGGGGCGAGCAGGATGGTCTGTCGTGTCACCCTTCCGTGCTTCTGTCGACTGGCACGCCGGCCTCACACCGCCGCCTGACCGGCCGGCCCGGGGCGAGCCGCTGTATGACTTTCTCGCCCGCCGGCTGATCGACTCCTGGCATCTGCCGGCCGGCGTCGCGCAGTACTACCACTGGATGAACCTCCCGGACGGCACCTCCCGCAGATCACCGCGGACCTCGACCGGGGCCACCCGGTGCCCCTCGGTGTGGTGACGGTCGCTTCGGCTCGGCCGTCGGACCTCGCGCTCACCACCAAGCCCTCGCGTACGGCTACGCGCGTGCGGGCACCTCCTGCCGGCTGGACGTGTACGACCCCAACAGCGGACCGTCCGACGGGGTCTGGATCCGATTCGACACCAGCGCACCCGCCCGCAAGACCGAGTTCGAGCACAATCTCGCGCTGTCGCACCCGGTCCGCGGGTTCTTCCGCACCGGCTACTCGCCCGCCACCCCACCGGCGGCGTAGCGCAAGCTAGTTCGCGAGGGTGGCACTGAGCAGCTGCACCAGCCGGGCGAGTTGCGGCCGGCCGAGGTCGACGCCGTCGCACTCGTCGCCGGCGACGATCAGCGAGGCCATCCGCAGCCGGTAGTGGAACGTGTCGGAGCAGCGGGTTGCGGTCGGTGGGTACCACGCCGGCTGGCGGCCCTCGGCCGCGAGCTGGCGGCTGGTCACGAGTTGACGCAGGGCGGCGAGCCTGGCCGGCGTCAGCCGCCCGGCTGTCCTCCGGTCGCGCTCGCTGTCGGAAACGGTGACCTGGTAGCTGCCGCTGGGGCGTACCGCGATGGTGCGGAGGCCGCCGCCCTCGCCACCGGATCGGGTCAGGGTGAGAGTCCGGAACTGCTCGTTGGGCCGGTGCACGAGCGGCGGAGCGGTGACGACCCCAAGGAACACCAGCAGGGCGTACCCGGCGCACGCCGTCAGCACTGCCAGTGCCGCAGCCACCGGCAACCAGGTCGGCCGGGCCGCCGTTCGAGGTGCTGCCATGCAGACTTGGATGCAACGCGGCTCCGACCGGTTCCCTCAGCCGCTGGCGGTGCGGTCAGCCGGTGACGCCGACCGTGCCGCGCACCGGCCTGGGCGCCGGCGCCGGGGGCGGCGGCGGTGGCACGACCGAGGCGGCCGGCGCGATGTCGCAGGTCGCGGAGGCGACGTCGAGCAGCAACACCGTCGTACCCGGGGCGGTCAGCGACACCTCGAGCGCCGTCACCGTCAGGCTGCCGTCGGAGTTGCGTACTTGCTTGTTCAGCGTGATGGCCAGCGGGCTGGCCGGCAACCCGCCGACTGGCGCGGCCGGGGGCAGCACCGTGTTGGCCGGCACCGGGCCGTTGACCGATGACAGCGCGCCGCGACCGCGAATGACCGACACGGTGCCGGCGCCGTTCGTGCAGCTGGCAGAGATCACGTCGGCGCCGAGGCCGGTGCCGGCGCCACTGGCGGTGATCTGCGTCGTGAGCTGGTTGATCAGCCCGCCCAACTGGGGCGGGGCTTGCTTAGCCAGGCTGTCCAGCAACGACGTCAGCTGGCCGGTGCCGGCCAGGTCCAGTCCAGCGACGGTGGCCTGCGCGGCGAACTTGCCGGCGGACACGGACAGGACGCCGGCGGAGACGATCGCCGGCGCCGGACCCGGTGGGACGGCCACCGCGGCCAGCCGGTCCGAGCGGATCACCCCGTCGGGGGAGGACACCGCCGGCCGGGCGGCGATCGCCAGGCCCGGCACCGCGCTGGTCAGCGCGATCCCGTAGGCCGAGTCGTGGTAGGTCGCCGCGGTGGCCGGCGACATGAGAGCAGCGCCCACCGCGACCGTCGCCGCTGCCGCAGCGGCGAATCCTGCTACACCGATTACTGCGCCGGAGCGCCGGAACGCTGCCATGGAAGGACTCCTTCGGGTCGTGCGTCAGTGGATCAGGACGAGGGTGCCCAGTGGGATCGAGCGCAACAGGGCGAGTGCCGGGGCTGGCACCCTCACGCAGCCGTGGCTGACGCTGTGGCCGAACACCCGCGGATCGGGCCAGCTGTGCAACGCGACGGTGCCCGGGCCGCCGCCGTATCTGTCGAGGGTGTCGGAGTGGGTGGCGAGCGGCAGGATCAGCGGGCTGTAGGTGGGGGTGGCCGGCGTGACCGAGGCCATCAGGTAGGTGCGCCCGATGGGTGTGGGGGTGGCCGGAGCCCCGATCGCGACCGGCCATGAGCCCACCGGCCGGCCGTTGCGGACCAAGGTCAGCCGGTGCCGGGCCAGATCAACGTCGACCAGGTACGGCGAACGGGCCACCTGCAGCTGGCGGGTCACCACGATCCAGCCGGTGCCGTGGCCGGGGCGGCTGGGCAGCAGGACCTGAGCCCAGCCCGGCCGGGCCGCGACGACTGGCACCCAGGTGGGGCTGCCCAGCTGGGTCGTCGGCAGGGTGGCGAACGCTGCACCGCCGCCGGGAGCGGTGTACAGCGCGATCGGGCCGGCCGGGTGCACGACCAGGCCGGTGGTGGCGTGGCTAGGAAACGGATCGGGGGGCGCAGCGGACAATCGGGCGAACGTCGTCGCCAGCGTGGCGGGGAGCCGAGCCGCCCGGGCGACCCCGGTGACCGGCTGGGCCGGCGCGATTGTCAGCAGCTGTTGCCCCGGCCCGGGCTGGCCGGCGGGTTTGCCGGCGGTGGCATCACGATGCTGCAGCAGCAGGACCGCCGCGCCCACCAGCGCCAACAGCAGCGCCAGGTACACCGACGAGGCGCGGCGCCAGGGTGGCGCACCGCGCTCGTCGTCGATCATGATCCTCGCTCCCTGCGACGCGAATGCCCCGCCGAGGAGAACGAGCCGGGTTCCCGCTGGTGACGGGGTTACGGTGCGCTCATGATCTCTTCCAACTTGTTCACCATGGGTATTCCGGTCGCCGAGAAGGTGATCCGCACGGTTGCCGTCTACGGCGGGTTGGCTGTCCTGCTCCGGGTGTTCGGCAAGCGCGATCTGGCGCAGCTCAACTCCTTCGACCTGGTAGTCATGCTGTTGCTGTCCAACGTCGTGCAGAACGCCGTCATCGGCAGCGACAACAGCCTGGTCGGGGGCCTGCTCGCGGCCGTGGTCCTGATAGCCGTCAACGCCGCCGTGGTGCGTGCGGTAGCCCGGAGCCCGCGCGCGGTCGCCGTTTTCGAGGGTCGCTCCGTGGTCCTGGTCAGCCGCGGCCAGGTCGACGAGCGCAGGCTGCGCCGCCTGGGTCTGCGTCGGGCCGACCTCATGGACGCGCTGCACAGGCAGGGCGCGGACTCCCTCGACCAGGTTGCCGAGGCGGTGCTCGAGCCCGGCGGGACGGTCGTCGTCCGGCAGAATGCCGCGGACCAGGCGGCGACCAAAGGTGATCTGGCCATGCTGGAGACGCGCCTGCTGGCCGCCGTGGCGGGGCGCGCCGAGTCGTGACCCGGCCGGGCGTACGGCATGCTGGGCGGATATGACTACGACGACGGACAGCACCGGCCGGGTGCCGCGACAACGGCCACCCCGGCCGGCTGCCGTTGTGGCCAAGCTGGTAGCCGGCGCGCTCGTGCTCTGGGCGATCTTCGTCGGCCTGGGTGAGCTCATCCGGCACTTCTGGATGCACAGCCAGCTGGGCCATGACGACGGCAGGGTCGACACCTTCCTCGCGGCCCACCGCACGTCCACGGGGCGGACGGCGTCCCTGGTGCTGGTCTACCTCGCCGACACGAAAACGGTGATCGCGATCACCGCTCTGGTGATCATCGGCCTGTACCTCGCGCGCCGGCGCTGGCGTGAGCCGCTGTTCCTCCTGGCAGCGGTGATCGGTGAGGTGACGACCTTCGTCGCGGTGACCTCGGTGGTCAAGCGGCCGCGGCCGCCCGTCCCGCACCTTGACGTCAGCCCGCCGACGTCGAGCTTCCCGTCCGGCCACACCGCGGCCGCCGTCTGCCTGTACGGCGCCCTCGCCCTGATCGGCGCCGCCCTCCTGCACCGGGCCGTCCTGCGCCGTCTGCTGTGGACACTCGCCGTACTCGTGCCGGTCCTGGTCGCCGCGGGCCGGCTCTATCGAGGTATGCACTTCCCGACCGACGTGCTGGCCGGCGGCCTGCTGGGTGTCTTGTGGCTGACCTGGTTGACGCGGGTGTATCCCTTGGGAAAAGACGACGCCCGCGCGACGACGACGCGGGCGTGACCGCGGTCGTGGTGGTGAACCCCACCAAGGTCACCGACGATGAGCGCGCACAGCTGCTGCGGGCGCTGCGCCGCGAGGGTGTCGCCGAGGTGAGCTTCGTGGAGACCACAGCCGAGGACCCCGGAGTCGGGCAGTCCCGAGAGGCGGTGAAGGCCGGCGCCGACGTGGTCATCGCCTGGGGCGGTGACGGCACCGTCATGGCGTGCGTGACCGGGGTGGCCGGTACGGACACGCCACTGGCGATCATGGCCGGCGGCACCGGCAACCTGCTGGCCCGCAATCTCGACATCCCACTGGACCTCGCCGAAGGCGCCGGCGTGGCCGCCCACGGCGCTCGCCGGCGGATCGATGTCGGCGCGCTCGGTGAGCGGCGCTTCGCGGTGATGGCCGGCATCGGCTTCGACGCGGCGATGTTGCAGGACGCCTCCGAGAAGTCCAAGGCGCGGATCGGGCCGGTCGCCTACGTCGCATCAGGCCTGCGGCAGCTGAGCACCCGGCGCTTCGACGTCACGGTGACGGTCGACGATCAGCCGCCCATGCACCGCCGCGCCCGCACCGTGCTGGTGGGCAATGTCGGGAAGCTGCAGGGCGGCCTGCCCGTGCTCCCGGACGCGGTGCCCGACGACGGGGTGCTCGACGTTGTGGTGATCTCTCCGCGAACCCGCTTGGAGTGGGTGCAGGTCGCGTGGCGAGTGGTGATCCGGCGCCCGCACCCGGACCACATGGACACCCTGCGCGGCCGTCGGATCCTCATCGAGACCGCGACGCCGCAGCCCCACGAACTCGATGGGGAAGTGCTCGGCGACACGACCAGCATGTGCTGCGAAGTGCAGCCCGGGGCGCTGCTTCTGTGCGTGCCCTCAGTCGACCAGCCTCGGCCCAGCTGAGAGGGCGGCCAGGACGGCCTCGTGCAGCAGGCCGTTCGTGCATACGGCGCTGCCGCGATCCGGGCGGGCCTCGCCGGCGAGGTCGGTGAATCGCCCGCCCGCCTCCTCGACGATGGGCTGCAGCGCCGCCAGATCGTGTAGTGCGAGGCCGGATGGCTCGCACGAGATGTCCACCGCACCATCGGCAACCAGCACGTGCGACCAGAAGTCGCCGTAGGCGCGGCTGCGCCAGACCAGTCGATTGAGGGCGAGGAAGGCAGGCAGCCGGTCCAGGTTCTCCCAGGCGCCGAGGCTGGCGTACGACATCGACGCGTCGGCCAGTGTGCGGACCTGCGATACCCGGCACCGGGTGGCCTGCGACCGGCTGCGTCCGGTCCAGGCGCCGCTGCCGCGGCCGGCCCACCAGCGGCGACCCAGCGCCGGCGCGGAGACCACGCCGAGCACGGCCTCGCCCTCGTCCATCAGGCCGATCAGGGTGGCCCACACTGGCACGCCGCGGATGTAGCTCTTGGTCCCGTCGATCGGGTCGATGACCCACCGCCGGCTGCTGCTGCCCTGGCTGCCGTACTCCTCCCCGACCACGGCATCCCGGGGCCGGGCCCGCTTCAACGTCGACCGGATCGACTCCTCGGCACGCTGGTCTGCGTCGCTGACCGGAGTGAGGTCGGGCTTGGTGTCGACCCGCAGGTCGAGGGCGCGGAACCTGGCCATGGTCACCGAGTCCGCGGCGTCGGCGAGGACATGAGCCACGCCGAGGTCGTCGTCGTACATGGCGGGACAGTACCGTCGCGGGATGAGATGCCCCGCCCGGGACGGCCGGTGAATGCCGGCGAGTTGGCCGGCCTGCTCTCCGAGCCCGAGCGGCTCCGCGCCGTAGCCGCGCTGGCGCTGGGTGCCGCGACGGTGACTGAAGTGATGGAGCGGGCCAGCCTCGATCACCGCACCGCGAGGACGGCGTTGGGCCGCCTGGAGGCAGGTGGCCTTGTGTCCACAGTGGACGGTAGCCTCGTGCTGCACGTCGAGGTGTTCAAGGAGGCTGCCAGGGCCGCCGCCCGCCATCGAGCGGCCGACGATCCGTCCACTGGCGATGCGGCAACCGATGCGGTGCTCCGGGCATTCACCCAGGCCGGTCGGCTGATCAGGTTGCCCGCGGCCCGCGGCAAGCGCCGTAGGTTGCTCGAGCACATCGTGACGACGTTCGAGCCGGGAGTGCGCTATCCGGAGCCCGAGGTCGACGCGATGCTGCGGGCGTGGTACCCGGACTACGCGTCGTTGCGCAGGTATCTGGTCGACGAGCACCTGCTGGCGCGCGAGCTGGGGGTGTACTGGCGGGTGGGCGGGCCGGTCGACGTCCGGCCGCCGGCGCCGGACTGAGCCGTGGCGGCTAGTCCACGTCGATCAGGCGGGCGTGCAGCAGCCGGCGGTAGGACTCCAGCCGGGCGGTCGAGGCATGCCCGGCGCGTACCCACTCGTCCAGCGTGCAGCCGGGGCTCTCGGCCATGTGCTCGCAGCCAGGCGGGCAGCGGGTCGCCCCATCAACCAGATCGGGGAACGCGGCGAGCACGTCGGCAGGACGTACGTGAGCCAATCCGAACGACCGCACACCGGGCGTGTCGACCACCCAGCCGCCGCCGGGCAAGGGCAGCGCCACCGCCGACGACGACGTGTGCCGGCCCCGGCCGGTCACCACGTTGACGATCCCGGTGGCCCGGCCGGCGTCGGGAACCAGCCGGTTGACCAGCGTGGACTTGCCCACCCCGGAGTGGCCGACGAAGACGCTGACCCGACCGGCCAGCCGGGCCCGCAGGCCTTCCGGGTCGACGTCCGGCCGGGTGGTGACCGCGTTCACTGCGAGTTCCCGGTAGAGCCGGAGCAGGTCCTCAGGGCCGGCCAGGTCACCCTTTGTCAGGCACAGCAACGGTTGCAGGCCGGCGTCGAACGCGGCCACCAGGCACCGATCGACGAAGCCCACCCGGGGCGGTGGGTCCGCCAGCGCTGTGACGATGACCAGTTGCTCCGCGTTGGCCACCACCACCCGCTCGACCGGGTCGTTGTCATCAGCGGTACGCCGGAGCACGGTCCGGCGCGGGTGCAGCCGGACGATGCGGGCCAGCGCGTCGACCTCGCCCGAGGTATCCCCGACGATCGCCACCCGGTCACCGACCACGACCGCGCGGCGGCCAAGCTCCCGGGCGCGCATCGCGGTCACGGCCCGGTCGCCCACGACGCACGTGTAACGGCCCCGATCGACGGCCACCACAAAGCCGTCGGCAGCGCTGTCGTGTTGCGGTCGGGTGCGGGTCCTCGGTCGGGAGCCGCGTCCGGGCCGCACCCGGACGTCGTCCTCGTCCAGATCGCGCCGGCGGCTCAGGAGGCCCGCCCGAGCATTTCCTGCCACCGGGCCACGAACCCCGGCAGCGTCTTGCCGGTCGTCGCCACGTCGACGACCTGGATACCGGGTATCACGAGGCCGAGCACCGCGGCGGCCATCGCCAGCCGGTGGTCGTCGTGGGTGGCGAACACGCCGGCGTGCAGTGGGGCCGGGTCTATCAGGAGGCCGTCCTCCACCTCGTGCACGCGCGCGCCCAGCCCGGTCAGCTCGGTGGTCAGCGCAGCGAGCCGGTCGGTCTCATGGCCCCGCAGGTGCGCGATGCCGCGCAGGCTCGACGGCGAGTCCGCTACTGCGGCGACCGCGGCGAGGACGGGGGTCAGTTCGCCGACATCACCCAGGTCAGCGTCCAGGCCGTGCACCGCGCCGGTGCCGCGCACGCTGAGGCCGGCATCGTCGAGGACGACGTCGGCACCCATCGCGGTCAGCAGGCTGCGCAGCGCGTCGCCGGCCTGGGTGGTGGCCCGCGGCCAGGCGGGCACCGTGACCCGGCCGCCGGTGACCAGCGCCGCGGCCAGGAAGGGTGCCGCACTGGACAGGTCCGGCTCCACCCACAGCTCCCGACCGGCCAGCGGGCCGGGCGCGACGGACCAGACACCCGGCGCGCTGTCGTCGACCGCGGCGCCGGCTGCCCGCAGCATCTGCACCGTCATGGCGATATGTGGTGCCGAGGGGGGCATGGTGCCGGCGAGGCGGACCCTCAGGCCGCGCTCGAATCGGGGTGCGGCGAGCAGCAGCGCGCTGACGAACTGCGAGGAGGCGGCCGCATCCACCTGCACCGCGCCGCCGGACAGCCGGCCGGCACCGTGCACAGTGATCGGCAGCCGGCCGCCGGCCGGGCCATCGATCGAGGCCCCCAGCTCCCGGAGGGCGCACAGCACCGGGGCCAGCGGCCGCTGCCGGGCGCGCGGATCCCCGTCGAAGTGGACGGTTCCCTCGGCGAGGCAGGCAACCGGCGGCAGGAAGCGCATCACCGTGCCTGCGTTGCCGACAGCCACCGTGCATTCTCCGGTGAGCGTTCCCGGGGTCACCCGCCAGGCAGTGTCCTCCTCGGTGATCTGGGTCCCGAGCGCCCGCAGACCGGCAGCCATCAACCCGGTGTCCCGCGCCTGCAGGGGGCGGTGCAGCACGCTCGGGCAGCCGGCCAGCGCGGCCAGAACCAGAGCCCGGTTGGTCATCGACTTCGAGCCGGGCAGGCGGACCGTCGCGTGCACCGGGGCGGTGGCTCGCGGCGCGGCCCAGAGCTCGGTCATGGCGACAGTGTCGCGGATAGGGTCAACCGCATGTGCGGTCGCTACGCCAGCGTGGCCACCACGGCGGACCTGCGACTGGAGTTCGTACTCGACGAGGTCATCGGGCCCGACCTGGCGCCGTCCTGGAATATCGCGCCCACCGATCCGGTCCGGGTGGTCGTGCAGCGGGAAAGCCGCGCTGGCGACAGTGTTCCGCCGGTCCGCCAGCTGCGCACCATGCGGTGGGGGCTGGTGCCGAGCTGGTCCCAGACGCCCGCGCGCGGGGCGAAGATGATCAACGCTCGGATTGAGACGGTGAGCGTCAAGCCGGCCTTCAAGGCTGCGGCGGCGCGCCGCCGCGCGCTGATCCCTTCGCTGGGGTACTTCGAATGGCAGCAGACCGACGACGGCAAGATCCCCTACTTCCTGCATCATCCGGACCGGCGACTGCTGGCTTTCGCCGGCCTGTACGAACTCTGGCGTGACCCGGAACGATCGGCCCACGATCCGGACCGCTGGTTGTGGACCTGCACGATCATCACCCGACCCGCCACCGACCTGCTCGGCCACATCCACAACCGCAGTCCGGTGATCGTGCCGGCGCACCTGCACGAAGCCTGGCTGACCAGCGCCGGCGATGACGCCGGTGTTGCGCGGGCGCTGCTCGACCAGGTTCCCGATGCGGCGCTCCAGCCGGATGTGGTCTCCGCGGCGGTCGGCAACGTCGGCAACAACGGACCGGAGCTGATCGAGCCGGTCCACGCCGGCCGCCCCAACCCGGAACGCAGCGGTTCGGCACTCGGCTGATCGCGCGGCATCGATGCAACTCGACGTTCCGACAGCGGCCGGCCCGGCCCGGGTGCGCGTCGACCTCCCGGCCGGGCCGGCTCGGCTGCTGCTCGTACTTGGGCACGGCGCCGGCGGCGGCGTCGACGCCGCCGACCTGGTGGCGGTACGCACCGAGGCCCTCGCCATCGGCGCGGTCGTTGCCCGGGTCGAACAGCCCTACCTGGTGGCCGGGCGGCGGGCGCTGGCACCCGCCGGCCAGCTCGACGCCGCGTGGGCAACGGTGGTCGCCGCGTTGCGACAACACCACGCCGGCCTGCCGATGGTGGCCGGTGGTCGCAGCAGCGGCGCTCGGGTCGCCTGCCGGACCGCCCGGGCCACCGGCGCGGTGGCGGTACTGGCCCTGGCCTTCCCGTTGCGGCCGCCCTGGCGCCCGGACCGAACCCGGGCGGAGGAGCTGCTCGGCGCCGGCGTACCGGTCCTCGTCATCAACGGCGACCGCGACACCTTCGGCGTTCCCGGGCCGGCACCGGGCGTCGCGGTGCACGTCATCGCCGGCGCGGACCACTCGCTGCGCAGCAGCGCGGCCGAAGCCGCGGCCGTTGCCGCCGAGTGGCTCGGGAAACAATCGGCTCGGTTGGGTGTTGGCACAGTCAGCCCACCCCGACCGGAGGACCGTTGACCAGCTCGTCTGCGGCAACAACGGATCGCCGGCGCTGGTCGGCACCCGTCCCCGGGGGCGCGCGACGGCCCGGCTCGGTAGGCTTCCCGCCCGGACGTCCCATCCAGACGAAGGCGGTGCGCGTGCCTGGCCCGTCGGTCGACAGAGCCACCGAGACCCCGGAGCAGCGCAGCGCGCGCTTCGAGCGGGACGCACTGCCCTTCCTCGACCCGCTGTATTCGGCCGCGCTGCGGATCACCCGCAACCCGGCCGACGCCGAGGACCTGGTGCAGGAAACATTCGTCAAGGCCTACTCCGCCTTCCACCAGTTCGAGCCGGGCACCAATCTCAAGGCGTGGCTCTACCGGATCCTGACCAACACCTACATCAACACCTACCGCAAGCGGCAGCGCCAGCCGCAGCAGAGCCCGACCGAGCAGATCGAGGACTGGCAGCTGGCCGCGGCCGAGTCGCACACGTCGCGCGGACTGCGGTCGGCCGAGACCGAGGCGCTCGACCACCTGCCCGACTCAGACGTCAAGGACGCCCTTCAGCAACTCCCCGAGGAGTTCCGGATGGCCGTCTACCTCGCCGATGTCGAGGGCTTCGCCTACAAGGAGATTGCCGAGATCATGGGAACCCCGATCGGCACTGTGATGTCGCGGCTGCACCGCGGCCGGCGCAACCTGCGGCACCTGCTGGAGCGCTACGCCGTCGACCGCGGATTCCTAGGCCCGGAAGGGCTGACCGAGGAGGCCTCGTCATGAGCTGCGGCCAGCCGCATGAGTTGGACTGCCGGGAGGTTCTGGAAAAGGTCTACCTGTATCTCGACGGCGAATGCGAAGAGGGCCGGCGGGCCAAGATCAAAGAGCACCTGGTCGAGTGCGGGCCGTGCCTGGCCGAGTTCGGGATCGAGGCCGAGGTGAAGACACTGGTGCACCGGTGCTGCGGCAACGACGCCGCCCCGGACACGCTGCGGTTGCGGGTCCTGGCGAAGCTGCGCGAAGGCGGCATCGAGGGCTGAGCGCCGGCGCTACGGCGCCGCCAGCTCGCCCCTGGTCGCCGACTCGGCTGGCGCCGGGGATGCGGCCCTATCCCGGTCCGCCGGCAGCACGATCACCCGCCGGCGGCGCGGCCGGACCGCCATAAAAACCAGTTGAGCCAGGCCGGCCGCGACCAGCAGGTCACCCGGGCTGATCACCTCGGGCCGGACCGGCAGCGGCACCGGCACGACATCACCGAGCACCCGCAGTGTGGTAGTCGCGGTGGCGGGGTGGTGCGTCGCGTCGCTGACCGACGCCAGCTCGACGCCGGCCAGTGTGCTGGCCGACGCCGACACCGGCATGGCGCCATTGACCCCGACGACGAGGGCGTTGAGAAACAGCCCGGCGGCGACCAAGCCGGTGCCGACCAGTTTCCGTTCGAGCATCAGACATGCCACGGCCAGTACGGTGCCGGCGGCCAGCGCGACCGCGTAGACCAGCCCGGCCGGCCGGAGGATAACGCCGAGCAGGACGCCGGCGACCGGCGCCAGCACGGCCGCGATAATCAGCGAACCGCGGAAGGGGATGGATTCCGCCGCCTGCAACCGACCGCCGGCGAGCAGGGCGGCGACGAGCGCCACGGCGACTGACAGTATGACGGTCTCCACCTCGAACAGTGTGCCCGCAATCGGCAGCAATTGGGAGGATCGCCCGACAGTGTTTGACAGTGTCCTGGTCGCCAACCGTGGCGAGATCGCCGTCCGCGTCATCCGTACCGTGCAGCGCCTCGGGCTGCGGGCGGTCGCCGTCTACTCCGAGGCCGATGCCGGCGCGCTGCATGTACGCCACGCGGACCAGTCCGTGGCCATCGGTCCGTCCGCCCCCGGACAGTCCTATCTGGACATCGAGCGCCTCCTCGCCGCGGCGCGCGACAGTGGAGCGCAGGCGGTGCACCCCGGGTACGGCTTCCTCGCCGAGAGCCCGGCCTTCGCCCGGGCGGTGACCGGCGCCGGCCTGGTCTGGGTCGGGCCAGCGCCGGAGTCCATTGAGGCGATGGGCGACAAGATCGCGGCCCGCAACGCGATGTCGGACGCCGGCGTCCCGGTGGCCCCGGGCACCCGGTCAGCCGTCGTCGACGTCGAGCACGCCGTTGTCGCCGCGACCGAGGTTGGTTATCCGCTGATGGTGAAGGCTGCTGCCGGCGGTGGGGGTATCGGAATGGCGGTGGTGGCCGACGAGCCCGCGCTGCGGGCGGCCTTCGAGACCGCGCGGACCCGCGCTGAGCGCTTCTTCGGGTCGCCGGCGATCCTGCTCGAGCGGTTCGTGCCGGCGGCCCGGCATGTGGAGGTGCAGGTCCTCGGCCTGGCCGACGGCCGGGTGCTGGCGCTGGGCGAGCGGGACTGCTCCGTGCAGCGGCGGCACCAGAAGGTGGCCGAGGAAACCCCCTCGCCGGGAATCGACCCGCCGCTGCGGGCGATCATGCTCGGCGCGGCCGCACGCGCCGGGGAGGCGGTGGGCTACCGCGGCGCCGGCACGGTGGAGTTCCTCGTCGACGCCGCGGACAGCGGACGCTTCTACTTCCTGGAGATGAACACGCGCTTGCAGGTCGAACACCCGATCACCGAGATGGTGACCGGGCTGGATTTGGTGGAGGAGCAGCTGCGGATCGCGGCCGGCCAGGAGCCGACCTTCGGGGCGGCCCCGCCGGTGCCGCGCGGGCATGCGTTGGAGATGCGTGTGTACGCGGAGGATCCGCGCCGCTTCCTGCCGTCGCCGGGGGTGATCCGGCGGTGGGAGGAGCCGGCCGGCGACGGGATCCGGGTCGATGCCGGCTACGCGGCCGGCGACACCGTCACCCCGTTCTATGACCCCTTGATGGCCAAGCTGTGTGTCTCCGGACCCGACCGCGGCGCCGTTCTGGATCGGGCCAGGCGGGCGGTCGCCGGGTTCGTGGTGGAGGGCCCCAAGAACAACCTGCCGTTTTTCGCCGAGCTGCTCGAGCAGCCAGACTTCGTCCGCGGTTCCTACGACACCCGGTTGATCGAACGGATGCGCTCCTGACCTGCAGGGCACTCAGCGGGGAGCGTGGTTGGATGGCAGCCCAGCGCAGTGTCACCCGCCGGAGGGAGCATTGATGGCCGAGGAGATCCGGGCCGAGATGGTCGCGAACGTCTGGAAGGTGGTCGTGGCCGAAGGTGACCAGGTCGAGGTCGGGGCCACGCTGGTGATCCTCGAATCGATGAAGATGGAGATCCCGGTCGTCACCGAGTCGGCCGGCACTGTCACCGAGCTCGCCGTCGGTGAGGGCGACGTCGTGCAGGAGGGTGACCTGATCGCCCGGCTCGGCTGAGCCAACCGCGGTCAGGCCGGCGCGCTCAGCACGCCGTGTTCCACGCAGCGGGCCGACCACCCCGACGGCGTCACCTGTACCACCATCCGGCGCCGGCAGCGGGGGCAGTAGCGCGGCGGCTCCAGGACGAGGGCGTGGGCGCAGTCGCTGTGCTCGCCGGCGCCGGCCGGGCGGCCGCAGTGCCCGCAGAAGCCGCCGCTCACAACGTCATCGCGTACACCAGCAACTCGACGCCGGCGGCCGGCGACCAGTCACGGTCGGGCTCGCGGGAAAACCCCAGCCGGCGATAGAGCCCGTGCGCCGCCTGCATTTCCGGCTCGGTCGAGATCACCATCCGCCGGCAGCCCGCCGCCCTGGCCCGGCCGAGGCACTCGCCCACCAGGGCGCCGGCGATCCCCTGGCCGCGCTGGTCCGGGGCCACGACCAGCATCCGGAATACCGCCTCGCCCGGGCCGGCAAGCTCGGCATACGGACCACCCTTGGTGGCCAGCGCCACCGCCCCGACCACCCGCCTGCCGACCGTGGCGACGAGAAGCTCGGTGCTGGCCGCCCGGCCGGCCACATCGGCCAGCGTCGGCACGTAGTGCGGCCCGGCGTAGCCCTCGTCGACGTACACGCCGACGGTCAGGTCACGGATGGCGTCGTGATCGGCCGGATCGGCGTCCCGGATGAGAAGTTCAGGCTGGCCGGCCGCTACCGTCACCCGCCTAGTTGACCAGCTCCGGGATCGGCTCGATACGCGGGTCACCCTGATCTGCCCAATAGTCGTCGCCGGTGGTGTGATCGCGCCCGGCCGGCGCCTTGATCGCCCGCAGGATGAGCGTGGCGACGATGACCACAACGAAGTTCAGCACGAGTGCGGTCAGCGCGACGTACCCCTTCTCGCCGATGGCCGGGATGCTGGCAACCGACGCCCCCAGATGCTTGTGCGTCAGCGGGTTCACCTGGTTGTAGGCCACGATGCTGCCGTAGACCATGCCGACGGCCCAGCCGAGCAGCAAGGCCCAGCGGTGGAACCACCGGGTGTACAGGCCGATCACGATCGCCGGGAACGTCTGCAGGATCCAGATGCCGCCGAGCAGCTGGAAATTGATTGCTGAGGTGCGATCGAGGAACAGCACGAACAGCAGTGCGCCGAGCTTGACGAGGAGGGATACCACCTTGCTCACCGTCGCCTCGCGGGCCGGGTCGGCGGTGCGGTGCAGGAACTCCCGGTAGATGTTGCGGGTGAACAGGTTTGCCGCCGCGATCGACATGATGGCCGCAGGCACCAGTGCCCCGATCGCGATGGCCGCGTACGCGACGCCGGCGAACCAGCTCGGGAAGAGGTTCTCGAACAGTTGTGGCACGGCCAGCTGCGGGTTCGGCTTGCCGTCGATGCCGATCGGCTTGACCTTGGCCGCGATCGCCATGTAGCCGAGCAGCGCGATCAGCCCGAGCAGCAAGGAGTACGCCGGCAGGATCGCCGCGTTGCGACGGACCACGTTGCGGTCCTTTGTGGACAGCACGGCGGTGATGGAGTGCGGGTACATGAACAGCGCAAGCGCGGAGCCCAGCGCGAGAGTGGCGTACGGCCACATCCCCTTGGGGCCGACGATCAGCGCGCCCTTGGTCGGCTTCAGTGGGAGGGCGTTGTTGGCCGCGGCGAAGATCTTGTGGTAGCCGCCCAGCTTGTACGGGATGTAGATGATGGCGACGATCACTACCAGGTAGATCAGGAAATCCTTGACGAATGCGATCAAGGCGGGTGCTCGCAGACCGGACGAGTAGGTGTAGGCGGCCAGCACCGCGAAGGCGATGAACAGCGGCAGGTCGGCCAACAGTTTGTTGCTCCTGCTGCCGACACCCATGACCTCGAGCACCGCCTGGATGCCGACGAGCTGCAGGGCGATGTAGGGCATGGTCGCGAGGATGCCGGTGACGGCGACGGCAAGGCTCAGCCCGCGCGAGTCGTACCGGCCGCGGACGAAGTCCGCCGGAGTGACGTAACCGTGCCGGTGCGAGACCGACCACAGCCGGGGCAGGAAGATGAACACCAGTGGGTAGACGATGATCGTGTAGGGCACGGCGAAGAACCCGATCGCGCCGGAGGCGAACATCAGCGCCGGCACCGCGATGAACGTATACGCCGTGTAGAGGTCGCCGCCGAGCAGGAACCAGGTCACGAACGTTCCGAAGCCACGCCCACCGAGGCCCCACTCGTCCAAGGTGGCCAGGTTGGTCGCCCGGCGCCACCGCGCGGCGGCGAAGCCGAGCACGGTGACGAACACGAACAGCACGATCACGATCGTCAGCGCGGTGCTGTCGACGCCGGCCCGCGGGCCGCTGGCCAGGATCATGAGCGGGTCCCCTCGTCGCGCTGGGCCTGACGATGGTCGGCCCGGTCGATGTCGCCGCGGCGCACGATCAGGTACGCGACCAGCGTCAGGGCCGCGGTGATGAACACCCAGAGCAACTGGTACCAGTAGAAGAAGGGAAAGCCGAAGAGTTCGGGCTTCTTCTTCGCGAAGAACGGCACCCAGAGCAGGCCGATCAGCGGAGCAAGGACCATGACTGCGACGATCACCCGGGCAGCCGGCCGCGCGGGGCTACCGCCCGGCGCCGGGGGACTGGCGTGCGACACGAGCGCCTCCTGAGAACGGGGAGACGACGACGAAGGACCGCCTCCGCTGCGGCGGAAGCGTACTCGCAGCTGATCCACATCACCCGCCGAAACGGGCGCGTCGCCGGCCGGGATTACAGCGTCGCGGACAGTGCCTTTATCGGCATCCGGAGTGCACGCAACATCGCGAGGTCGTCCGCCGCTGGCCGGCCGAGGGTGGTCAGGTAGTTGCCGACGATGACCGCGTTGATCCCACCGGTCAGGCCGGCGCCGGCCAGGTCGCCCAGGGTGATCTCGCGCCCTCCCGCGTACCGCAAGATGGTGCGCGGCAGCACCAACCGGAAGGTCGCGACGGTCCGTAGGGCGTCCGGCCCGGTCATCACCGGCAGCCCGCCGAACGGCGTACCCGGCCGGGGATTGAGGAAGTTCAGCGGGACCTCGTCGGGGTCGAGCTCGGCCAGCTCGCCGGCGAACTCGGCCCGCTGCTGGAGCGATTCGCCCATCCCGACGATCCCGCCGCAGCACACCTCCATGCCGGCGTCGCGGACCATCGTCAGGGTGGCCCAGCGTTCCTCCCAGGTGTGTGTGGTGACGACCTGCGGGAAGTAGGACCGGGCGGTCTCCAGGTTGTGGTTGTAGCGGTGCACACCCATCTCGGCCAGCTCGTCGACCTGCTGCTGGCTGAGCATGCCCAGCGATGCGGCGACGTTGATGTCGACGGCCGCCTTGATGGCCGCCACCCCCTCGCGCATCTGCCGCATCAACCGCTCATCGGGGCCGCGTACGGCCGCCACGATGCAGAACTCGGTCGCACCGGTCTGCGCCGTCTCTATGGCGGCCTTGACCAGGGCGGGAATGTCGAGCCACGCGGCGCGAACCGGCGAGTCGAACAGTCCCGACTGCGAGCAGAAGTGGCAGTCCTCCGGGCAGCCGCCGGTCTTGACGGACACGATCCCCTCGACCTCGACCTCGGGGCCGCACCAGCGGGTGCGGACCTCGTGGGCCAGCTGCAGCAGGTCGGCCAGCCGGTCGTCGGGCAGCCGCAGGCACTCCAGGGCGCCGGCGGCGTCGAGGCCGCGGCCTCGGTCGAGCACCTGGCGGGCGGCGCGGGTCAGAACGTCGGTCATCGGCGGAAGTCTGCCGCATCGAAGCGGCCGCCGAGCGCCGGGCCGAGGCCGTGCCGCGCCAGGCCCAGAAAGTCCGGCTGCGCCGGCGCCCCCGCGGCCAGCGCCCCGGCCAGCGGCTGGCCGGCCAACCGCTCGAGGTCGCCCACGTTGGATCGTTCGACGAGGCCCGGCGACGCCGGCCAGCAACCGATCGCCACACCCGCATGGCGCAGGCCACGGCCGGCTAGCACCTCAAGGGTCAGCGCGGTCACATTGAGCGTGCCGAGCCCCGGGACGGCGACCACCAGCAGCGGCGCCCGCAGCAGCCGGGCCAGATCAGCCAGGGTCCAGCCGTCCTCGGCGAACCGCACCAGCAGGCCGCCGGCGCCCTCTACCAGGACGAGGTCGCGGCCGGCCGCCAACTGATCTACCCGGCGGGCCACGTCGTCGACCCGCAGGGCGGGCAGCCCGCGGGCCCGGGCCGCCGCCTCCGGGGACAGCGGGTCGGGGTACCGGGCGAACTCGTGCAGGTCGGCGACTCCGGAGAGCCGTCCGATCTCGGCCAGGTCGCCCGCTTCCCCCGGCCGCAGCCCGGTCTGCGCCGGCTTCACCACCGCGACCGAGGCCCCGCGGTCCCGGGCCAGCGCGGCGACCGCCGCCGTCACGGCGGTCTTGCCGACTCCGGTGCCGGTCCCGGTGATGAGCAGCACCGTCACGAGGGCAGCACCCTCACCTGGGCGGCCGCGGCCCGCAGCGCGGACATTGCCCGGGTCAGGTCCCGGTTGGTCAGATCGGCGCGGGCCGTGATGCGCAGGCAGGACCGGCCCTCCGGTACCGACGGTGGGCGGAAGCAGCCGACCAGCACGCCGTGCGCCCGGCACACCTGCGCCGCCCGCAGCGCATCGGCCGGCCGGCCGGCGCCGGCCAGCAGAGTGGCGGAAAGCACCGCCGCGGCCGGTTGGGAGGCGACAAAGCCGCAGTCGGTTGCGACCCCGGCCAGGTAGCGCGCGACGACCCGGGCCTGGCCGGCCAACCCCGGCTGGCCGGCCAGTACCTCTAAGGCCGCCAGCGCCCCGGCCGCACTGGCCGGGGCGAGTGCGGTATCGAAGAGAAATGCTCGGGCGCCGTCCACCAACGTCGCGATCACCTCAGGGGCGGCGAGTACCGCACCGCCCTGAGCCGCCAGCGCCTTGGACAGCGTCACGGTGCGCACCACATCAGGCTCTCCGGCCAGCCCGGCCGCCGACACCGCGCCGGCCCCGTCGGAGCCCACGACGCCGAAGGAATGCGCCTCGTCCACCACGAGCAGCGCACCGTGCCGGCGGGCCACGTCGTGCAACTCCGGCAACGGCGCCAGGTCGCCGTCGACGGAGAAGACGGCATCGGTGACGACCAGTGCGTGCTCCTCGACGCGATCGGCCAGGGCGGCCTCGGCCGCGGCCGGGTCCGCGTGCGGGGTCACGTGCACCCGGGATCGGGACAGCCGGCAGCCGTCCACGATCGAAGCATGGTTGCCGGCGTCGGAGACGATCACGACGTCCGGGCCGCCGAGGGCGGCCAGCACGCCCAGATTGGCCAGGTATCCGGACGAGAACACCAGCGCAGCCGGGGCGCCGGCGAATGCGGCCAGCGCCGACTCGAGTTCGGCGTGCAGGGCGGTGCTGCCCGAGACCACCCGCGAACCGGTCGCGCCGGCTCCCCAGGTCAGCGCACCCCGAGCGGCGGCGGCGGCGACCCGCGGGTCGCGGGCCAGCCCCAGGTAGTCGTTGGAGGACAGGTCGAGCAGCCCATGTACGGCCGGTCGCGGCAGCAGCCGGCGGGTCAGCCCCGCTTGCTCGCGGGCCGCGCCGGCGGCACGCAGCCGGTCCAGCGGGTCGGTCATCCCAGCACCGCGGCAAGGGCTTCCAGGGTGACCGAGGTCAGCTCGTCGACGCTGTCGTCATCGATCGCCAGCGGGGGCATCAGGACAACCACATCGCCCAGTGGCCGGAGCAGGACGCCGCGCCGGCGAGCCTGCCGGCATACCTCGAAGCCGGTGCGCTCGCCCACCGCGGCCACCTCGATGCCGGTCATGGCGCCGACTCGGCGTACCTCCACCACGCCGGCGCGGCCAGTCAGCCCGGCCAGCGCTGCACCCACCCGTTC
This sequence comes from Actinomycetota bacterium, assembly GCA_030948385.1. Taxonomy (GTDB): domain Bacteria; phylum Actinomycetota; class Actinomycetes; order Mycobacteriales; family QHCA01; genus QHCA01. The sequence goes on along the minus strand of JALZAK010000080.1, from coordinate 29,360 downwards.
GCCGATCTCCGCGGCTCGGTGCACCGTCGCGTGCTCGTGCATCAGGCGCAGGTTGGCCAGCGCGGCGGCGCAGGCGAGCGGATTGCCGGTGTAGGTGTGGCCGTGGAAGAAGGTGCGGCCCGACGGTGGCTCGCCGAGGAATGATGCGAAAACAGCCTCGGTGGTCAGAACGGCAGACAGCGGCAGGTAGCCGCCGGTCAGCCGCTTGCCGCACACCAGCAGGTCGGGGGAGATGCCGGCGTGCTCGACCGCCCACCAGCGGCCGGTGGAACCCAATCCCGTCGCCACCTCGTCGGCGACCATGGCGACGCCGTGCTCGGTGCACTGGGCGCGCACTCCCCGGAGGAAGTCCGGATGGTGGGTCAGCATCCCGCCGGCGGCCTGCACCATCGGCTCCACGACGACGGCACAGACCCGGGCACCCTCGCGGGCCAGCAGGTCGGACAGTTCGGCAGCCACCTCGGCCGCCCGGTCGGGCGGGGTCTGATCCGGCCGGCGCAGCCCCGGCGAGGACACCGTACGGGTCTCCAGCAGGACCGGCCGGTAGGTGGCGCGGAACAACTCGATGCCGCCCACACTGACTGCCCCGAGCGTGTCGCCGTGGTAGCCCTCGGCGACGTGGACGAACAGCGGTCGTTCCTCGCCGCGCTGCGCCGCCGCCTGGTACGCCATCTTGATCGCGGCCTCGACGGCCGACGACCCGTCGCCGGCATAGAAGACCCTGGACAGGCCGGCCGGCGCCACCGCCAGAAGCTCCTCGGCCAGCGCGATGCCCGGCTCATGGGTGAGCCCGAGAAACGTCGAATGAGCCATCCGGTCGAGTTGCTCGCGCAGCGCAGCGTCGATCTCGGGAACGCGGTGCCCATGCACGTTGACCCACAGCGACGAGACACCATCGAGGTAGCGCCGGCCGTCGCTGTCGATGAGGTACATGCCCTCGGCCCGGTCGATCACCAGCGGCGGATCGTCGGTCCACACGGCGTGCTGGGTGAAGGGATGCCAGAGGCTGCCCAGGTCCCGCCGCACCAGGTCCGCGGTCCGGAACTCGGTCACGGCGGGCAGTCTGGCACGCGGCCGACCGGCCGGCTCGCGTGGCCGACCGCCGTCGTCGCCGGCGCCCGCACGTACGCTGCGTCCCGTGTCGACCATGACCGATCTCGTCACCGGGCACACCGCCCTCGACAAGGCCGACATCGACCACCTGCACCGGCTCGCCGGCGACTGGCATCTGATCGCCGACCTCTCGTTCGCCGACCTGCTGCTGTGGGTCGCGATCGGGCCGGACCGGTACCTGTGCGTCGCGCAGGTGCGACCGACGACCGCGCCGACTACCTACACCGAGGATCAGGTCGGCAGGTTCGTCGGCACCGCGGAGATGCCACAACTGTCCGTCGCCGCGACCGAAGGACGGATTTGGCGCGAGGGTGATCCGGTCTGGCAGGGCGACGTGCCGGTACGTCACGAGGCGGTCCCCGTCTCCCGCGAGGGTCGGGTGATCGCCGTCGTCGGGCGCGACACCAACCTCGCCGCGGCTCGAGTGCCCAGCCACCTGGAGCTGTCCTACCTGGAGAGCGCGGCGGCGTTGTGCCAGATGGTCGCCGACGGCAGCTTCCCGCTGCCCGTCTCCTCCGGGGAGGCCAGCGACGCCCCCCGGATCGGCGACGGTGTGGTCCGGCTGGATGCCGCCGGCCGGGTGGCCTACGCCAGCCCGAACGCGATGTCGGCCTGCCGCCGGCTGGGTGTGCTGGGCAATCTGCAGAACGTACGGCTGGCCGATGTCGTACACCGGCTGGCCGACGACGCGCTGGCCGGCGGCGAAGCGGCAGCGGTCGTGGAGGCGGCGCTGACCGGGAAGTCCTCGGGCCGGGTCGAGCTGGAGGCGCACGGTGCGGCAGTGGTCCTCCGGGCACTGCCGCTGCTGCCCGGCGGCGAGCCGGCCGGCGTGCTGGTGGTTCTTCGAGACGTCACCGAGGTGCGCCGGCGGGACCGCCAGTTGCTGAGCAAGGACGCAACGATCCGCGAGATCCACCATCGGGTGAAGAACAACCTGCAGACGGTCGCGGCCTTGCTGCGGCTGCAGGCGCGCCGGGTCGACTCGGTGCAGGCCCGCGCCGCGCTGACCGAATCGGTGCGTCGGGTCAGTTCGATCGCGCTGGTGCACGAGACCTTGTCCGCTTCGGTGGACGAGACCGTGGAGTTCGACGGCATCGTCGACCGGGTGCTGTCGATGGTCGGCGACCTGACCGCTCCGCAGTCCCGCGTGCGGGTGCGCCGCGAGGGGACATTCGGGGTGCTCAGCTCGCAGGTCGCCACCCCGCTCGTGATGGTGTTGACCGAGCTGTTGCAGAACGCGGTCGAGCACGGCTTTCCCCGGGGGCGCTGCGGCGAAGTGATCGTGGCCGCTCGGGCCGCGGCGGACTTGCTCCGGGTGACCGTCAGCGACGACGGCGCCGGCCTGCCTGCGGGCTTCAGCCTGGAGAATTCCGACCGGCTGGGGTTGCAGATCGTCCGGACCCTGGTGGGTGCGGAGCTCGGCGGGGAGATCGCCCTGCGGGAGGGCGCCGGCGGGGGCACCCAGGCTCTGTTATGGCTGCCGCTGCGGCCTCGGTCGAGTTGACCTGAGGGGTCGGCGAGAGCAAGCCGAAGGACCCGGCGCTTGCGCGCCGGGCCCCTCATTGTCTGGCTGGGGTCAGGCGGTCCGGGCGCGCTGCCGGGCGCCGCGCCGCTTGAGGGCCCGCCGCTCGTCCTCGCTCATGGCGCCCCACACCCCGGCGTCCTGGCCGGTGTCGAGCGCCCACTGCAGGCAGCCTTCGGTGACCGGGCAGCGCCGGCACACCGCCTTGGCCTCGTCGATCTGCAGTAGTGCCGGCCCGGTGGTCCCGATCGGGAAGAACAGCTCGGGATCCTCGTCGCGGCACAGGGCGCGATGGCGCCAGTCCATTTCGTAACTCCTCGAAAGATCGGGGCCGCGTTCCCGCGGCAGTGTCGACCAAGAAAAGCGTGCTTGTGAATCCTTTCACGAACTGGGCCGTTGTCAAAGGAGATGCCCGCCGGGGATCGCCCGCGAGCCAGCCCGACAAATGCCGTAGGTGCTCCATTGCGACTGTGCCACTGTCCGGACGCCGCCGCAAGGGGTTCGTCTCACCGCGCGGGATCGTTCCGATGCTGTGAGTGCGATATCACGCACAGTTTGCCCGGTTCACTGGCAATTAGGGCGTCTGGCGGCCAGCGTGGAGCCGCCGCTCTGGCGGGCGCCGCCCCTAGCCGGACGAGCGGGTGGGCTGGCTACCATCCCGCCGTGACGCCTCCCCGGGTTGGCCCCGGCCCCGGGCAGCCGCCGGGCGCGATCCGCGCGGCGTCCGTCGTCGTTCTCGTAGAGGCCGTCGGGTTGGCCGGTCTGGCCGTGCTTGACGCCGTCAAGACGCTCACCGGCGCCCCGCGCAGCGTGGTCTACGCCCTGGTGGCGGCGGGCCTGGCGGTCGGCACATCGGTCGTTCTGATCGTTCTGGCGCGAGCCATCCGGCGGCTTCGCCACTGGGCGTACGTCCCGGTCCTCGTGCTCCAGGGCCTGGCGCTGCCGGTCGGATACAGCCTCGCGGTACAGGCTGGTCTCTGGCTGTACGGGGGGCCGGTCCTGGCGTTGGCGTTGCTCGAAATCGCGCTCTTGCTGGCACCCGTTTCTCGCCGCGCCCTCGGTCCGGGCTGACCGGTCACTCCTCGACCAGCAGACCCTCCCGCAAGTCGGCGAGTGTGCGGGCGAGCAACCGCGACACATGCATCTGCGAGATACCGATCTCCGCCGCGATCTGCGACTGCGTCATGTTGCCGAAGAAGCGCAGCAGCAGGATCTTCTTTTCCCGTGGGGGAAGTTGCTCCAGCAGGGGTTTGAGCGACTCGCGGTATTCCACTCCCTCCATGGCGTCGTCCACCGAACCCAGCGTGTCGGCCACGGCGGGCGAGTCGGAGTCACTGCCGTCCGGAGCGTCCAACGACACCGCGGAGTAGGCATTCGCCGATTCCAGGCCTTCCAGCACGTCCTCTTCCGAGGTGCCGAGAAAACCGGCGATCTCGGCGATCGTCGGTGAACGGCCGAGCTTTTGCGACAGCTCACCGGTCGCCTTGCTCAGCGCGAGTTTCAACTCCTGCAGCCGCCGGGGCACCCGGATGGTCCAGCCCTTGTCGCGGAAGTGCCGCTTGATCTCGCCCACGATGGTCGGTGTGGCGTACGTGGTGAATTCCACGCCGCGGCCGAGGTCGAAGCGGTCCACCGACTTGATCAGGCCGATGGTGGCCACCTGGACCAAGTCGTCGTAGGGCTCACCGCGGTTGCGGAACCGGCGGGCGAGGTACTCCACCAAGGGAAGGTGCATCTCGACCAGCCGGTCGCGCACCGCCTGCCGGCCCGGGTCTCCCTCGCCGAGTTCGCCGAGGCGCCCGAATAGCGCCCACACCTCGTCGTGATCCGGCGTGGTCGAGTTGTGCCGGCGCTCCGGAAGGGCAATCGTGTCCGCTTGGGCGGGCGCCTGGGTCCCCTGCGGGACGGTCACGCCACGTCACCCTTGCGCTTGGTCAGCCGGATGGTGGTGTGGTGCTGCGCGTCGGAGTCCGTGCTGACCTCGCCGGCCAGCGCGGACAGAACCGTCCAGGCGAAGGTGTCGCGCGCCGGCAGCCGTCCGTCGGTGCACGGCACCGTGATCGCGACTCGGATCACGCCGGGCTCGAGCTGGAATAGGCACCGCAGCTCACCGCCCGCGACAGCACCGGGCAGCAGCATGGCGCACGCCTCGTCCACCGCGATGCGCAGGTCCTCGATCTCATCGAGAGTGAAATCCAGCCGCGCGGCCAGGCCGGCGGTGGCAGTTCGCAGAACTGACAGGTACGCGCTGGATGCGGGCAGGGTGAGCACGACCAGATCTTCCGCGTCGGGCACGGTCTCGGTCACTCGGGGACTGACCTCGTCTCAGCAGCGGGAGGGGCCGGGGGCAAGCCTACGGTGTGCCCGCCGGCCGGGTTGGCGCACCGCTGGCAGACGCTCCCAGCCGGCGCAACGGCGTACCGGCGAGCCGGTGCACGGTCCACTCCGACATTGCCTCGGCACCCAGCGATCGGTAGAAGCTCAGCGCCGGCTCGTTCCAGTCCAGCACCCACCACTCGAGCCGGGCATAGCCGCGCCGCAGGCAGGTGGCCGCCAGCTCGGCAAGAAGGGCGCGACCCACTCCGGCACCGCGCGCCGCCGGCCGCACGTACAGATCCTCGAGGTAGATCCCGTGGCTGCCCCGCCAGGTGGAAAAGTTCAGGAACCACAGGGCGAACCCGACCGGCCGGCCGGTCTCGTCGAGCCCCACGTGGCCGAACAGCGCCGGCGCCGGGCCGAACAACGCCGCGGCGAGCTGGCTCTCGGTGAGCTCGCACTGCTCGGGCGCGCGTTCGTAATCGGCCAACTCGTGCACCATCGCGACTATCGCGGGCAGGTCCGCCGGCTCGGCCGGGCGCACGGTGGGGGGCACCGTGCTCACCGCATCGCTCTCACAACACCGCGCCGGCGGCGGCGGCTGGGACATTCCAGTGCAGGAGCACGGCGTGGTCCCGCTCGAAGCCGAGCACGCATACGGTCGCCGTGTCGAGTGCGAACAGCTCGCCGGCGGTGGCCGGCAGGCCCAGCCACCGGGCCGCCAGCACCCTGCTGAAGTGCCCGTGCCCGACGAGCACGACGTCTCCGTCCTGGGGGATGGCGAGCACCCGTTGCAGCACCCGGTCGGCCCGGGCCGACACCTCGCTCGCCGTCTCGCCGCCCGGCGGGTCGCCGGTCCAGATCGTCCACTGCGGCCGCAGTTGGCGGATCTGGGCCGTGGTCAGCCCCTCGTACTCCCCGTACTCCCACTCGCGCAGGTCGTCATCGACGACGACGTTGGGTAAGCCGGCCAGCTCGGCCGTGCGCCGGGCCCGGCGCCGTGGGCTGCACCAGACCGCGGCGGGCCGAAGCCCGCCGAACACGGCAGCGAGGTTGCGGGCCTGCTGCTCGCCGACTGCGGTGAGCTCGACGTCGGTCAGGCCGGTATGCCGCTTGTCCCGGCTCCATTCCGTCTCCCCGTGCCGGACCAGCAGCACCCGGCGCTCGGCCGGGTCGATCGGCGCCGCGCTGCCCTGGCCTGCCTGCTGAGCCACGTCTCTTGGCACCCTTCTGCCGTGCGGCGATGCTAGCCGACGGCGAGTTCGTGGCTGGTTGTGTCGCGGCGGTGAAGGTGGGGAAGAGCCAAGCGGGTGAAGCGCTTTCGGCTGGTCAGCCATCTCCGCACCAGCCTGTGGTTCGTACCGGTCATGTGGGTCCTCGGCGGGGTGGCCCTGTCGTTTGCCTCGATCGAAGTCGACCGGGCGTTTCAGTTCCACCTGGTGCCGTCCATCTTCACCGGCGGTCCGGACGCCGCGGTGGCCATCTTGTCCACCATTGCGGCGTCGATGGTCAGTCTGGCTGCGCTGGTCCTCACGATCACGATGGTGGTCGTGCAACTCGCCATGGGGCAGTTCTCGCCCCGGATCGTGCAGCGCATCCTGCAGGACAAGCCCAGCCAGACTGCGATCGGCATCTTCGTCGCCACGTTCGCGCACGCGATGCTGGCCCTGCGCGAGGTGCGCTTCGGTAACGGCGGGACGGTGCCGGGCCTGGCTGTCGTCGTCGCGTTCGTGCTGGTCGTTGTCAGCATCGTGGTGCTCGTGCTGTACGTCCACCACATCGGCAGGTCGCTGCGCGTCTCGGCCCTGATCGAACTGGTGGGTAAGGACACCCGCAGGCTGCTCGACGACGTCTACCCCGACCATGGTCCGGCCACTCCGTCGGCCGGCAACACGGTCACCGCACACCGATCCGGCGTGGTCACCACGATCGGCCACGACACCCTGGTCGCTGTTGCGCGGCGGGCCGGCTGTGTCCTGGAGCTCAAGCCGGCGTTGGGAGAGTTCGTCCCCGCCGGGGCCCCGCTGTTCGAGGTGCACGGCAACTCCGGTGACCTCGACCACGACGCGGCCCGGGACGGCGTCGTGCTCGGTTTGGAGCGGACCCTGGATCAGGATGTGGCCTACGGGCTGCGCCTGCTGGTCGACATCGCTGAGCGTTCGCTGGCCGATTCGCCCTTCCTGGATCCGACCACCGCCGTGCAGGCTCTCGACCGGCTGCACGACTGCCTGCGCCAGCTGGCTCGCCGGCCATTTCCCGACGGCCTGCACCGCGACCAGGAAGGCGAGGTGAGGCTGATCATTCCCTCGATGGACTGGGACGCGTATGTCCATCTGGCCTTCGACGAGATCAGGATGGCCGGCGCCGGCTCACCGCAGGTGGCTCGCCGGCTCCGCGCATCGCTGCTTGACCTGAAGACCGTGGCACCCGAGGACCGCCTGCCGGTGCTCGACGAGCAGCTTGAGCTGCTGTCCTCGTCCACGGCGGGGGCAATGTACGACGCGCGCGACGTCGAGATGGCCAGCCGAGGCGATCGCCAGGGCATCGGCGTGGTGGCCGGTACCGAGGCCGTCTGATCTGCGCGCCGGGTCAGGCGGTTTTTTTGGTCTGCCAGAAGATGTCGGAGACCTGGCCGACCAGATCGAGAAGCTTCTGCCCCTCGGCCGGATCCACCGATCCCTTGCCGCCGGCCGCTCCGGCCTGCTTGGTCGCTCGCCAGAACAGGTCGTGCAATTCCGGGTGCGCCTCGAGGTGGTTCGGCTTGAAGTAATCGGTCCACAGCACCCAGAGGTGGTGTTTGACCAACTCGGCCCGCTGCTCCTTGATCAGCAGCGCGCGGGCCCGGAAGGCCGGGTCCTCATTGCCCTGGTACTTCTCCATGATGGCCTTCACCGACTGCGCCTCGACCATGGCTTGCGCCGGATCGTAAATGCCACAGGGAAGGTCGCAGTGGGCGAATGCATCTCGGCGGGCGAGCCGCATGTGATCCTCCGGATGTTGAGGAGAATGAGCCGTCCGGCCGACCCTACCGCCGGATCGGCGGCGGATGGGGGTGAGGCGGGCAGTGCGGTGGCCGTGGACGACAGTCCTGGTGCGGGGACCTTCGATGACTCCCACGCTGCGTTCCGGCGACGCCGTGTTGGTCCGCCGGGGCTCTCGGGTCCGCGAGGGTGACGTGGTGGTGGCCACCTTTCGGGACCGGCCAGACCTGCTCGTCGTCAAGCGTGCGGTACGCCGGCAGGAGGGTGGCTGGTACCTCGCCGGTGACAACCCGTACGCCCTCGGGGACAGCTCGGTGCACGGCACGGCCGACGTGCTCGGCCGGGTGCTGCTGCGGTACTGGCCGCGGCTGCGATGGGCCTGGCCGGCGCCGGTGCCAGACCACGGGGGCGGGGTGATCGGTGTGGAAGGATCGGCCTCCGTGAGCCTCGACCCGGCCGGCGACCGGCGCGACGACGACCCGGTGTTCGCCATGCACCGGGGCGGCAAGCTCGAAGTCAGGTCCACGGTGCCACTGCGCAACCGCGACGACCTTTCGATGGCCTACACACCCGGAGTGGCCCGGGTCTGCCTGGCCATCGCCGAGGACCCCGCGCTGGCAGACACCTACACCTGGGCCGGCCGGGTGGTCGCCGTCGTTACCGACGGCACCGCCGTGCTCGGCCTCGGCGACATCGGGCCGCGCGCCTCGCTGCCGGTGATGGAAGGCAAGGCCGTGCTGTTCAAGGTCTTCGGTGGAGTCGACGCGGTGCCACTGTGCCTGGGTACGACCGACGTCGCGGAGATCGTCGAGACGGTGGTTCGCCTGGCGCCCTCCTTCGGCGGGATAAACCTCGAGGACATCAGCGCACCACGCTGCTTTGAGATCGAGACCCAGCTCAAGGAGCGGTTGGACATCCCGGTCTTCCACGACGACCAGCACGGCACCGCAGTTGTCGTGCTGGCCGCGCTGCGCAACTCCGCGCGGCTGACCGGACGGGAGTTGGGCGATCTTCGGGTCGTGGTGTCCGGTGCCGGCGCCGCCGGAGTCGCCGTGACCCGCATCCTGCTGGAGGCGGGCATCGGCGAGATCGCGGTGGCGGACTCGAAGGGGATCGTCCACAGTGGCCGGTCCGATCTCAGCGCGGTCAAGACGGGCATCGCCGGCGACACGAATGCAGGTGGGCGTACTGGCTCCCTGGAGGCGGCGCTGGCCGGCGCGGACGTGTTCATCGGCGTCTCTGCGGGCCAGGTGGCGGAGGAGGCCATTGCAGCCATGGCGCCGGACTGTTTCATCTTCGCCATGGCCAACCCCGATCCCGAGGTGCACCCCGACGTGGCGCATCGCCACGCCCGGGTCGTGGCGACCGGGCGGAGCGACTACCCCAACCAGATCAACAACGTGCTTGCCTTTCCCGGCATCTTCCGCGGCGCCCTCGACGTGCGCGCCCGCGCCATTACCGAGCGGATGAAGCTCGCTGCCGCCCGGGCCTTGTCCGACGTCATCGCCGGCGAACTGCGCGAGGACCTGGTGATACCCAACCCGTTCGACGAGCGGGTGGCGCCGGCTGTCGCTGCCGCGGTGTCTGCGGCTGCCCGCGTGGACGGCGTCGCGCGGATCTGAGCGCCCCCCGGGGGATAGGGTCGGTCGGTGCTCGCTGCGTATGCCGCCCGGATCAGCGCCGACGACCCGCTGGCCGGACTCGAGGTGGGGGACGTTCCCGAGCCCGAGGTGCCCGACGGGTGGACAACGGTGACGGTCCGGGCAGCCGCGCTCAACCAGCACGACCTGTGGTCCCTGCGCGGGGTCGGCCTGAGTGCCGACCGGCTGCCGATGGTGCTCGGCTGCGACGCCGCCGGCGTCGACGAGGACGGCCGGGAGGTGGTGGTCTACGCGGTTATCGGGGACCCGGCCGCCGGCGCCGGGGACGAGACGCTGGACCTGAAGCGGACCCTCCTTTCCGAGGCGCACCCCGGCACGTTGGCGGAGCGGGTCGCCGTGCCGAAGGCCAACGTGGTTGCCAAGCCGGCCGAGCTGTCCTTCGCGCAGGCGGCCTGCCTCCCCACCGCCTGGCTGACCGCCTACCGGATGCTGGTCACCCGCGGGGGCCTGGACAGCGGCGGCAGCGTGCTGGTCCAGGGCGCCGGCGGTGGAGTGGCCACCGCGGCAATCGTGCTGGGCCGCGCACTGGGCGCCACGGTGTACGCCACCAGCCGCGCCGAGGGCAAGCGCCGGCGGGCCGAGGAACTCGGCGCGGTCGCCGTCGCGAGCGGCGCCCGGCTGCCTGAGCGGGTGGACCTCGTGATCGAGTCCGTCGGCGCGGCCACCCTCGACCACTCACTCAAGTGCCTGCGACCCGGCGGCCGGGTGGTGGTCTGCGGTGCGACCAGCGACCACGCTGCCGAGGTGGACTTGCGCCGGCTCTTCTTCCTCCAGCTCAGCCTGATCGGCTCGACCATGGGCACCCTCGGGGAGCTGGAGGCACTTGTCGCCCTGTGCGTCCAGAAGGGACTGCGGCCGGTCATCGACAGCGAGTACGGCCTCGCTGATGCCCGCGATGCCTTCACCCGGCTGGCCGGCGGGGATGCCTTCGGCAAGGTGGTGCTCCATGTCGGGGCGCGATAGCCAGCCGGCGCTTCCCCGCGCGAGGAACAGTGGTCCACCGGCTCGCTCTGCCCGGGTTGGTGGGTCCACGACGTCCTCGGCCACATGACGGCCACCGCCAAGATGACGCCGCCCGGCCCCGAGGTTACCGGCCCGGCGTTGTCACTGCTCCTGGCGATGACCGGTCGCAGGGGCCGCCCTGGCCGACTCTCCGGCGAGGGGCTGGCGACCTTGCAGGGGCGGATGTAGCCGCCGTCATTCGTCGTCGTCGACGCGGGCCAACCAACTGGCCAGCCGCTCGACCGGAACCTCGAACTCCGGGTTGAGGTCGACGAAGTCCCGCAGCCGTTGGGCCAGCCAGGCCAGCGTCACCTGCTCCGCGCCGCGGCGCGACTCGAGTTCCTCGAGACCCTTGTCAGTGGAGTACATGGCGCACGTCAGTCGGCGAACGCCGCGGCGACGACGGCTTCCTGCTCGGTCTCGTGCACCCGGTGGGCGCCGGGCGCGGGGCTGGCGGCGGCCTTCCGCGCCACGCCGCGCAACGTTGCCTGCTCCGGGAGGTGCGGCGGCAGGTTGAGCGCCATGAACGACCAGGCGCCTTGGTTGGCCGGCTCCTCCTGCACCCAGACCGGTTCCGCATCCGGGGGATAGTCCGCAAGCAGTTCGGCCAGCTCATCGGTCGGCAGCGGGTATAGCTGCTCGACACGCAGGATCGCCACATTGGCGGCCGCGCGCTCCTCACGGGCCCGCAGCAGGTCGTAGCTGACCTTGCCCGAGCACAGCAGGACCCGCCGAACCGCGCTCGGATCCAGCGGCTGGCCCCCGATGCCCGGGTCCGCCAGCACCGGTCGGAAGGTCCCGCTGGTGAACTCCTCGACCGAGCTGACCGCTCCCTTGTGCCGCAGCAGCGACTTCGGCGTGAACACCACGAGCGGGCGGCGGTGCGCCGGAGACAACGCTTGCCGGCGCAGCAAATGGAAGTAGTTGGCCGGCTTGCTGCAGTTGGCCACCGTCATATTGCCCTCGGCGCACAGCTGCAGGAATCGCTCGATCCGGCCGCTGGAGTGGTCCGGGCCCTGCCCCTCGTGACCGTGTGGCAGCAGCAGAACGAGCCCCGACTGCTGGTTCCACTTGGCCTCACCGGAGGACACGAACTCGTCGATGATCGACTGGGCGCCGTTGGCGAAGTCGCCGAACTGCGCCTCCCACAGCACCAGCGCCTTGTCATTGACCACGGAGTAGCCGTACTCGAAGCCCATCGCCGCGAACTCGCTGAGCAGCGAGTCGTAGACCCAGAACCGTGCCTGACCCGGGTCGAGATGGGCCAGCGGGGTGTACTCGGCGCCGGTGTGACGGTCGACGAGAACGGCATGGCGCTGGACGAACGTGCCGCGCCGGGAGTCCTGGCCGGACAGTCGGACCGGATGGCCGTCGAGCATCACGGCGCCGAAGGCGAGCAGCTCGCCCATCGGCCAGTCGATGTTGCCCTGACTGGCCATGGCGGCCCGTCGCTCCAGCTGCGGCTTGAGCTTGCGGTGCACGGTGAAGCCGTCCGGCCAGCTCACCTGTGCGTCGGCGATCCGCTTCACCACATCTATCGGAACGGCGGTCGTCACCGGCTCGGCGGCCGGGCGCGACTGTCCCACCTCCGGTTCGGCAGCGGGCTCCGGCGGGTCGCGGGTCTCCAGGAAGCCCTTCTCCAACTGCTCCTGGTAGTGGCGCAGCGCCGCCTCGGCGTCCTCGACGGTGATGTCGCCGCGGCCGACCAGCGCCTCGGTATAGAGCTTCCGAACCGACCGCTTCTGGTCGATCGTGTCGTACATCAACGGCTGGGTCATCGACGGGTCGTCGCCCTCGTTGTGCCCGCGGCGGCGGTAGCACAACATGTCGATGACCACGTCCTTGTTGAACTCCTGGCGGAAGTCGAAGGCCAGCCTGGCGACCCGGACCACCGCGGCTGGATCATCGCCGTTGACGTGGAAGATCGGCGCCTGCACCATCCGGGCCGCATCGGTGGCGTACACACTCGACCGCGACGCCTCGGGCGCGGTCGTGAAGCCGACCTGGTTGTTGACCACGACGTGCACCGTGCCGCCGGTGCGGTAGCCGCGTAGCTGGGAGAGGTTGAGCGTCTCGGCCACCACGCCCTGGCCGGCGAACGCGGCGTCACCGTGCATCGCCAGCGGCAGCACGGTGAAGCCGGCCGCGCCCTTGTCGAGAAGGTCCTGCTTGGCACGGACGATGCCTTCCAGCACCGGGTCCACCGCCTCGAGGTGGCTCGGGTTGGACGTCAGCGACACGGTGATCTCGGCCGAGCCGTCAGGCGTGCGGTAGGTGCCGCTGGCGCCCAGGTGGTACTTCACGTCACCGGAGCCCTGCACGGTGGCCGGGTCGGCATTGCCTTCGAACTCGCGAAAGATCTGCTGGTAGCTCTTGCCGACGATGTTGGCCAGCACGTTGAGCCGGCCGCGGTGCGGCATGCCGATCACGACCTCGTCCAGGCCCACCCTGGCAGCCGAATCGATCACCGCGTCGAGCAGCGGGATGGAGGACTCGCCGCCCTCGAGGGAGAACCGCTTCTGCCCGACGTACTTGGTCTGCAGGAAGTTTTCGAACGCCTCGGCTTGGTTGAGTTTGCCGAGGATGCGCTTTTGCTCCTCGCGCTCGGGCTTGGCGTGCTTGGTCTCGATCCGGCGCTGAAGCCAGGCCCGCTGTTCCGGGTCCTGGATGTGCATGTACTCCACGCCGACGGTCCGGCAGTACGAGTCGCGCAGGACGCCGAGGATGTCACGCAGGCGCATCACCCGCTCGCCGGCGAAGCCGCCGACCGGGAACTCCCGGTCGAGGTCCCACAAAGTCAGTCCGTGCTCGATGATGTCGAGGTCGGGATGGCTGCGGATCTTGAATGCCAGCGGGTCGGTGTCGGCCATCAGATGGCCGCGGACGCGGTAGGAGTGGATCAGCTCGATGACCCGTGCCTGCTTGTCGATCTGCCCCTCGTGCGTCGCCGTGACGTCGCGGGTCCAGCGGACCGGCTCGTACGGGACTCGCAGTGCTTGGAACACGTGGTCGTAGAAGGCATCCTCGCCGAGCAGCAGTTGATGCATCCGGCGCAGGAAGTCGCCCGACTGGGCGCCCTGGATGACCCGGTGGTCATACGTCGACGTCAGGGTGATGGTCTTGCTGATCGCGCCGGCGGCCAGAGCCTCCTCCGACAGCCCGGCGAACTCGGCCGGATACTCCATCGCGCCGACTCCGACGATGGCGCCCTGGCCGGCCATCAGGCGTGGTACGGAGTGGATGGTGCCGATGGTGCCCGGATTGGTCAGGCTGATGGTGGTGCCGGCGAAATCGTCGGCCGTGAGCTTGCCGCCCCGCGCCCGGCGGATCAGCTCTTCATAGGTGTGCCAGAAGGCTGCGAAGTCCATCGTCTCGGCGGCCTTGATCGATGCGACCACGAGAGTGCGGGTGCCGTCGGGCTTGTGCAGGTCGATGGCCAGACCGAGGTTGACGTGCTCCGGGACGACGAGCATCGGCTTGCCGTGCTCGGTGCCGTCGACCGTACCGAAGGCGTTGTTCATCTCCGGGAAGTCGGCCAGTGCGCGGACCATCGCGTAGCCGATGAGGTGGGTGAAGGACACCTTGCCACCGCGGGCTCGGGCCAGGTGGTTGTTCAGCACGATCCGGTTGTCGGCGAGAAGCTTGGCCGGTACGGCCCGGACGCTGGTCGCGGTGGGCACCGACAGCGAGCGCTCCATGTTTGCCACTGCCCGGGCGGCCGCTCCGCGCAGCGGGGTGAGCTGTGCACCGGACCCGTCTTGGTCCGGGGCGGGGGGTGCGGGCGCTGTGGTTGCAGCCGGGGTGGGGGATGGTGCCGGCGTGACCGGCCCCGCGGGTGGCGGGGCCGTTATCGCGCCGGGCTGCTCGGCCGGCTCGGGCGTTCCGTTGGGGGAGTCGTCGCCGTCCGGGTGGTAGTCGGCGAAGAAGTCGTGCCAGGCGGCGTCGACGCTGGAGGGGTCCTGCTGGTAGGCGTGATACTTCTCCTCGACCAGCCATTGGTTCGGTCCGAAGTCGGCTGCCGGGGGGTGCTGCGTCGACACGAGAGTTGTTCGCCTCTTCCGCGGTGCGCTCGAACTGGGCTGCCGCCCCAGGCTACGCGCCGGGCAGTGCACCGGCCGGTGCTAGGCGTCCCGCCGCTTGAGCAAAACCGCCGCCACAGCGAGAAGGACCGCCGTCCACAGGCAGAACACCCCGAAACCCTGCCAAGGCGAGAGCAGGTCGGTGGGCCCTTGGTGGGCCTGGGCGATGAGGTGGCCGGCCTCGGAGGGCAGGTAGGCGTGCACGTGCTTACCGAAGCTGCCCGGCAATAGCTGGGACAGCGGCGCGAGAACGAGAACGAACGCGATGATCCCGGTGATCCCTCCGGCCATGTGCCGGACGATGCCGCCGATGGCCAGGGCGAACAGCGCCAGTACGCACAGGTAGAGCCCGGCGCCGATCACCGCACGCAGCACCCCCGGGTCGCCGAGCGACACCGGCGCCTTGCTGTGCATGATCGCGGCGCCCATGAAAAACGACGGGAATGCGACGGCCTCGGAGACCACGAAGACGACGACGGCGAAGACGACGCACTTCGCGGCGAGCATCGGCGTCCGCCTGGGCACGGCGAGCAGGCTGGACCTGATCATCCCGGTGGAGTACTCGCTGGCCATCACCATCACGCCCAGTACGCAAATGGTGAGCTGGCTGAGCTGGAATCCGGCGCCCAGGATCAGGCCGACCGGATCGGCCAGGATCTGGCGGTGCTGTTGAGGGTCGGACTTGCTCCACTGCGACACCGTCAGCCAGGTGAACAACGCGGTGAATCCGAGGGTGAGCACGACCAGCAGCAGCAGCGACCAGACGGTCGATCGCACCGAGCGCAGTTTGGTCCACTCCGCCAGCATCAGCTGGCCGAAGCCTGCTGACCGGCCGGTGTCAATGACGGGCTGGGGCGCGGGGGCGGTGGTCGTCATCTCGGCCCGGCTTCGACTGCCGGCGCATCCGCGGGCTGCGCGACTGCGGGAGCCGCTGCGGTGTCCGAGGTATCCAGGGCCGGAGCCGCCCCGGGCCCTGGTTGCTGGGCGCCGTATTCCACGCTGCTGCGGGTCATTTCCATGAACGCATCCTCCAGCGACGCGAGTTGCGGGGCCAACTCGTGCAGCACCAGACCTTGCTGCGCGGCCAGCTCGCCGATCCGCGGCGCCTCGAGGTCGCTAATGGTCAGCGCGCCGTCCTCGGCCCGCGTCACCCGGCCGCCGGCCGCGGTGATGACGCGCTCCAGCCCGGCTGGATCGGGGCCCTTGACCCGGACCGACTTCTCCGAACTGCGCGCGATGAACTCCTCGGTCGGGCAGTCGGAGATCAACTGCCCCCGGCCGATCACGATCAGATGATCGGCGGTGACCGCCATCTCGTTCATCAAGTGGCTGGACACGAACACCGTCCGGCCCTCCGAGGCGAGGTGCTTCATCAGCCCGCGGATCCAGTGGATGCCCTCTGGGTCCAGCCCGTTGACCGGCTCGTCCAGGACGAGCACCTGCGGGTCGCCCAACAGGGCTGCCGCGAGGCCAAGACGCTGGCTCATGCCGAGGGAGAAGCCACCGGCCCGCTTGCGCGCGACTTCGCGCAACCCGATCAGCTCGATCACCTCGTCCACGCGCCGGCGCGGCAGGTTCTGCGTCTGTGCCAGCACGAGCAGGTGGTTGTAGGCCGATCGGCCGGAGTGCACCGCGCGGGCCTCGAGCAGCGCACCGACCACCCGCAGCGGCTGGGCCAGCTGACGGTAGGAGCGGCCGCCGATCGTGGCCGATCCGCTGGTAGGGCGATCCAACCCGAGGATCAGCCGCATGGTGGTCGACTTGCCCGCCCCGTTGGGACCGAGGAAACCGGTCACTTTCCCGGGTTGCACCACAAAGGACAGATGATCCACGGCCCGGGTGTGGCCGTAGCTCTTACTGAGATCGCGAACCTCGATCACCCGGAACAGCCTCCAGATCCTGCGCAATTGATCAGTTGCCATCTTGCCTTACGCCGAGAAACTCCTCGTTGGGGGCGCCGGACCGGCGCAGTCTTCTACCTGCATTCCACAACTTGTGACACCGGATGCGCGGCGAGGGAGCGGCGCGCCTGCGAGCGCCCCAGGTTCGCGTCGGCCCAGCCTCCCGGCTCTGGCAACCGGCCGGCGAGGACGGCTAGGAGGCAGTCACGCTCGTGCCGGTCAGGCAGCTGTTGCAGGGCCGGGATCGCGTCCGGGGACAGCGCCGACAGGTAGCCGATGTCGACCGGGTGGCCCCGCTGGGCCTGGTGTACCGCTGACGCTGCGATGCGGCCGTCCGGATTGGACAGTGCGAAGCCGACCAGCGCGAGGCCGGCTGTGGCGAGGGCGGCCCTCGGCAACCACGCAGCCTGGCGAAAGGCGCCGGCAACCATGATGAGCACGAACACGGCGGCCAGCCAGTACGCAATGCCCTGGGCGCTGACCCGAAGTCGGGTCAATCCGTAGGCCTGCTCGTAGAGGCCGAGCCGGCGGACTGCCGAGGCCAGGACCACGATGGTCAACCCGCAGAGGCAGCCGAGCAGGATTCGCAGCAGCAGCCGATCGCGTCGATCTCGCCGCGACACCAATCGCGCGGTCAGCCCCACCACCGCAAGGGTGAGCGCGGCCGCTACGAGCAGCTGCCAGAACCCCTGCCGGGCGTATTGCGCGTAGGTCAGCCCGGTGGTGCGCAGAACGTGGTCGTTGCCGGCGAAGAGCACGGTGAGTTGCACGCCGACAAACGCGGCGAACAGCAGGTCCAGCGCGGCAAGCGGGAGCACCCACTCCACCCGGCGGCGCTGCGCCGGGCGGCCGGCGCCCGCTGGGTCGACCGGCGACCGGGTGGCGACCAGCGTCGCGGCCGCGGCGAAGCACGCGGCTCCCGCGCCGACAATCAGCCGCATCGGCCACCGGCCCAGGGTCAGCTGCGGCACGGCTCGGCCGGCGAGGTCGGCGAAGGCCGCATCGGCCGTCCCGAACAGCATCCCGAAGACGCCGAGGAGCACCACCGCAACGGCCGCACCGCGCAGCGCCGGCCGGCTAGCTGTCCACGACGGCCCGTGGAATCGCACCGCCCGCAACACCCATCGGACGGCCGGCGCGGCCGCAACCAACGCGGCAACCGCACCGCGAAGCAGGCCCAGCCAACCGGCTGCGCCACTGACTGCGACCGAGCCGAAGGCGAGTGCCGCGAGCACGGTGAGTGCGGCCACCCAGGGCGCCGCTCGCAGAGCGGCGGTGGCGACCAGCGCATAGGCGAGGCAGCCGAACGCCGCCGGCCACGGGCGCAACCGCGGGCGCCCGCTGACCGTGAGAGTGGCGATCACTGCAGCCCCCACTCCGATGGCGCCCACGAGCAGCCCTACCCCAGGTGCGCGGCCGGGCATGGCGACTGCGGCGAGGATGCCGGCTATGAGCACGAGGGCCGGTAGCCGGCGGGGTGCGGGCGGGTCCGGCGGCCGGCGGACCCGCGGTGGCCGAGGGGGACCGACCACGGCGGCCGGGGGGGTCTGCTGCCACGGGACGGGACCCCAGCCGGCGTACGGCGGGGGATAGGGCGCCGGCCACGGCGGCTGCGCCGGCCAGGACGCCTGGGGCGGCGGCTCGCTCACCGGCTGCGCACCGGAAGGTCGACGACCATCCGGCAGCCGCAGGGATCGTTGTCCTCGGCATGTAGCACGCCGCCGTGCAGCTCCACGACTTCACGGGCGATCGCCAGGCCCAGGCCGCCGCCGCCGTCCTGCGCGGCGCGGCCGCCGTCGAGCCGGGAGAACCGTTCGAAGACCCGGTCGCGCTGCTGGATCGGGATGCCAGGGCCCTGGTCGGTGACAGCGAGTCGGACTCCGTCGGCATGCGGCCGCGCCGTCACGGTCACCAGGCCACCCGGCGGGCTGTGCCGCGACGCGTTATCCAGCAGGTTCGCCAGCACCTGGTGCAGCCGGGCCGGATCGGCGGCGACCGCGAGATCTGCCGGCGTGACGTCGCCGCTCAGGCGTACGTTCCGGCCGGCCAGCTCGGCCTCGCGGACGGCCTGCTCGACGAAGTCGCGCAGCGGCACCGGCTCGGGCGCAACCTGGGCGGCACCGGACTCCAACCGCGAGAGGTCGAGCAGCTGGCCGACGAGCAGGCCGAGCCGCTCGGTCTGCGCTAGCGCCGTGCGTAACGTGTCGGCGTCGGGTTGTTCGACGCCGTCGACGAGGTTCTCCAGGAGAGCCTGCAGGGCCGTGATCGGGGTACGAAGTTCGTGGCTGGCGTTGGCAACGAGGTCGCGGCGTTGCCGGTCCACTTCGGCCAACTCGGCAGCCATCCGGTTGAAGGCGTGGGCAAGGTCACCGACCTCGTCGCGTGCGGTGGCCCGGACCCGCCGGCTGTAGTCGCCACGGGCCATCGCCCGGGCAGCGCCGGCCATGTCGCGCAAGGGCGAGGTCATGCCATGAGCGAGCAACTGCACCATGAGCAGGCTCAGGAGCGTCGCCACCACGACTCGCACCTTGAACGAGTAGTCCAGTGCAACGCCGATCTCGTTCACCGCGAAAGCGACCGCGACAGCCGCGACGATGACCACGCCCAGCTTGACCTTGATCGAGCGCAGCGGGTCCAGCGGCCTCACGGCGTGTCCAGCGCGTAGCCGACTCCGTGCACCGTACGCACGACGCTGTCGCCGAGCTTGCGCCGAAGGGCCCGGACGTGGCTGTCGACCGTACGGGTGGTGGAGGCCCCGCCGGACCAGCCCCACACGTCGTTGAGGAGGCGATCCCGATCGAGGACCTGCCCGGGGCGCTCGGCCAGGCGCAACAGCAACTCGTACTCGGTCGGAGTGAGGTGCACCTCCTCCCCGCGCACCCTCACCCGCCGCTGCACGGTGTCGACCTCGACGTCGCCGATCCGGATCCGGGCGGTTTCCGGGGGCGACTGCGCGCGCTCGACCCGGCGGAGCAGGGCATGCACCCGGGCCACCAGTTCGCGCGGGCTGAAGGGCTTGGTCATGTAGTCGTCGGCCCCGACACCCAGACCGACGAGCAGGTCGGTCTCCTCGGCGAGCGCGGTGAGCATGAGCACCGGCACCGGCCGGGACGCCTGCACCCGCCGGCACACCTCCAGGCCGTCCAGACCCGGCAGCAGCCGGTCCAGCACTACCAGGTGCGGCTCGAGCCGCTCGCACAACTCGAGCCCGCTCGGCCCGTCGCCGGCGACATGAACCTCGAAGCCCTCAGCGCACAGGCGCGTCTGCACGGCGTGGGCAATCGTCGCGTCGTCCTCGACGACGACGATTCGCCGGGCTTGTTCCATGTGGGGAGCCTAGGTGGGCGACGTGTCGGAGCCGCTGTGGACGTGTGGGGGTTTCGTGTGGGGCGGCCTCAGCGGTCGCGCAGCCGGACGACGAACTTCAGGCCGGACCACACCTCGTCCATCGCGCACACCTTGACATCCACCAGGCCGGCGGCTAGCCCGAACTCCCGCACGATGTTCTCGGTCAGGTCGGTGGCCATGCCGCCGGACCTCTTGGGCCAGCCGACCCAGAGCGCGCCTGCCGCGGTCAGCCGGCGAGTCAGCGGACCGAAGCGACGCGTCAGCCGGGCCAGGTCCGGGCAGAACACGACGATCACGTCGTAGGGCTGCCGGCCCACCCGCTGGTGCACCGTCACCGTGGGGGCCAGCCCGCAGAGTGCGAAGCCGGGCGGCGGCCCGTCCAGCAGCACCCGCGAAGCCGGCTCGATCCCGAGCTTGCGGGGCAGCGGGGTCCCGGAGTAGCCGGCCCGGTCGGGCGGCACCTCGCCCGTCAGCCGGCCAGCGGGTCGTCGGACGCGAGTGGTCGCGGCTCGCGCGGAGCGGTCTTCTTCGCTTGCTCCATCCGGGCGCCGATCTCGCCGAGCTCCTTGCGCCCCATCGCCTTTCGCACCTCGGGGAACCACTCCTGCTCTTCCTCCGTGACGTGATGGCGCACGTT
Organism: Actinomycetota bacterium; assembly: GCA_030948385.1. GTDB lineage: Bacteria > Actinomycetota > Actinomycetes > Mycobacteriales > QHCA01 > QHCA01. Next base: position 8,800 of record JALZAK010000080.1, on the reverse strand, counting down.
TTCGGCGAGAACGGTCACCTTGGCGTCGAACCGCTCCTCCGATGGGTCCATCCCGGCCAGTTCGGCCAGCACCCACTTGACGATGTGGTGTTCCTCGAGGCTCTCCAGAACGTGGTCCTCAGTCTCAGGTACCCGCAGCCGCGCCTCGGGGTAGAAAATCTGCTCCTCGATGAAGGCGTGCACCGAGAGCTCTTCGATGATCTGCTTGACCAGCCGACCCTTGGTTGCTTCAGCCGATTCCCCGGCCTTCTCGAACTGCTTGAACAGCTTCTCCACCGTCTTGTGGTCGTTCTTCAGCAACACGATCGCGTCCATGGATCCTCCAGGAATGGTGGTGGCGGACTGGCTGGCGGCTTCGGCAACCGTTCCCCCTAAGGGGCGCCGCAACCCTCGGCGTGACGTGGCCGAGCCCGCAAAAAGACGTTCCCTGCTACTGCTGGAAATCGTGCCCCCGGCAGGATTCGAACCTGCGCTTCCACCTCCGGAGGGTGGCGCTCTATCCCCTGAGCTACGGGGGCCGGCAGCATCTCCGGCTGGCGATTTCAGCGTAGCAGTGAGGCGCCGGCCGATACCTGCCATGCTCGGACCGTGAATGACCGCCGGCACCGGGTTCTGGTCGTGGACGACGACCTGGTGATCCGCCAGCTCATCGGTATCAACTTGGAGCTGGAAGGCTTTGAGGTGCACATGGCCGCCGACGGCGAGGAGGCGCTGCAACAGGCGGTCGACGTGCTGCCCGACGTGGTCGTGCTCGACGTGATGATGCCTCGCCTGGACGGGCTGCAAGTGGCCCGGCGGCTGCGCGCGGATGCCCGCACGCAGGCAATGCGCCTCGTACTCGTTTCGGCCCGAGCACAGGCCGCGGACCTCCAACGCGGCGAGGACATGGGCGTCGACGCCTACATCACCAAGCCGTTTGAACCTGACGAGCTGGTCAGCGTCGTACGCCGGCTGGCCGAAGCCACCTGACGGTGGGATCGGTTACGGGCTGCTGCCGATCTTGGTGTAGCCCGTGGCGCAGCTCGCGTGCGACTCCGGCGCTCCGGTGTCGCGGAATGCCGAGATGAACAGCGCGATCCGCTTGTCCGACGCCTTCTTGACCCGGACCTGGTAGCCCCAGGCCTGCAACGAGATCGGCGACGGCTGGCCCGGGTACGGGCTCAGCATCATGTAGGGCTGGCCGCGGACCTTGCTCGCCAGCTTGGCGACCTCGCTCTTGGGCAGCTTGGGGTCGTACGTGATCCAGACCGCGCCGTGCTCCAGCGAGTGCACGGCGTGCTCGTTGGCGATCGGGGCCGTGTACACGTCGCCCATGCAGTCCTGCGGCGTGGCGTTGTGGGCACCGCCGATCGGCGGCGTCTGCTTGTACTTCACCGGCGTCGTCACGTGCTTCTCGCTGAGCGTTTTCCTGGGGTAGGTGATCAGGCCGGCGATCCGCTTGGCCGCGGGCAGGTTGGACTGGTGGACCTGATAGACGGCGTAGCCGATCACCGCGCCGGCAAAGAGTGCAATCGCCAGGCCGATGGCGATCAGTCCCCAGGGCAGGCCCGGCTTGATCGGCGCAACCGCGTTGCGACCCCGCGGGGGCGCACCCTTCCGCCCCCCGGCCGAACCGGCCGGCCGACCGGTGGCTCTGCCCGCCGGCTTGCCGCCGGAGCGGGCACTGTTCTTTGTGGACGCCATAACTTCCCTTGTTCATGTTGCGCGGCATCAGGTGATCGACGGCGCTGTCCACCCCAGACTAACGGCGCCGGCCGGGCCACTCCTCCGCGATAGCCTTTGCCGGTGACCCCCGACGATCTCGCCGGCGCCGTCCTGGGCGCGATCCGCGCCTGCGTCGAGCGCGGCGATCTGGCCGTCGAGGTACCCGAAGAGGTCACCGTCGAGCGGCCGAAGATCCGGGCGCATGGCGACTACGCCACCAACATCGCCCTCCAACTGGCTCGCGCAGCCGGGCGACCACCGCGGGACGTCGCCGAGCTCATCGCCGGTGACCTACGCCGCTGCGATGCCGTATCCACGGTCGACGTGGCCGGGCCGGGCTTCCTCAACATCACCCTCGCCGGCGAGGCCCTCGGCTCCATCGCCCGCACCGTGCTCGATGCCGGCGACTCGTACGGCCGTAGTGACGTACTGGCCGGTCAGCGGCTCAACCTGGAGTTCGTCTCGGCCAACCCGACCGGCCCGATCCACATCGGAGCGGTGCGCTGGGCCGCCGTCGGCGATGCGCTGGGCCGGCTGCTCGAGGGCTGCGGCGCCGACGTGACCCGGGAGTACTACTTCAACGACACGGGAAGCCAGATCAGCCGGTTCGCCGCGTCACTGCACGCCGCGGCAACGGGGCAGCCGGCCCCGGCGGAGGGCTACGGCGGGACCTACATCGCCGATCTCGCCTCTCACATCGTCGCGCTGCACCCCGGGGCCACCGACCTTCCGGCGGCCGACTCGATCGAACTGTTCGGCCGAGCCGGCGTCGAGTTGATGTTCGCCGAGATCAAGGGCTCGCTCGCGGAGTTCGGGGTGGTCTTCGACGTCTACTCCAATGAGCGCGACCTGCACGACAGCGGTGCGCTCGACGCCGCGCTGAAGCGGCTGCGCGACCAGGGCCATGTCTTCGAGGCCGACGGCGCGGTCTGGTTGCGTACGACGGACTTCGGCGACGACAAGGACCGGGTTCTGGTCAAATCCGATGGCGACTGGACCTACATCGCCAAGGACTGTGCCTACTACCTCGACAAGCGGGAGCGCGGCTTCGACCGGATCCTGATCATGCTCGGCGCCGACCACCACGGGTATGTCGGGCGGTATCGCGCAATGGCCGCCGCATACGGCGACGACCCGGACCGGACGCTGGAGATCCTCATCGGGCAGCTGGTCAATCTCGTCCGCGGCGGGGAGCCGCTCCGGATGAGCAAGCGGGCCGGCACCGTGATAAATCTCGAGGATCTGGTGGAGGCCATCGGCGTGGACGCGGCCCGCTACGCGCTCACCCGGTCATCGATCGACTCCCAGATCGACCTCGACCTGGATCTGTGGGCCAGGGCCAGCAACGACAACCCGGTGTTCTACGTGCAGTACGCGCATGCGCGGGTGGCGTCGTTGTTGCGCAACGCGGCCGAGTTGGGACTGACCCGCCCGGCCGGCGCCGACCTCGGCCTGCTCACGTCCGCGCCCGAGAGCGACCTGCTGCGCGCGCTCGGCGAGTTCCCGCGGATCGTCGGGACCGCCGCGCAGTTCCGGGCCCCGCATCGGGTGGCCCGCTACCTCGAGGAGTTGGCCGGCGCCTACCACCGCTTCTACGACACCTCGCGGGTGCTGCCACACGGCGACCAGCCCGCCGCAGATCTGACCTTCGCCCGGCTCGAGCTGGTGGCGGCGACGCGGGTGGTGTTGGCCAACGGCCTCGCCCTGCTCGGCGTGAGCGCACCGGAGCGGATGTGAGAGCGCATCCGGCCGGCCCGCTGCACGCCGATGTGCTGCGGTCCGCCGGCGCCCGGGCTCCGGCCGGTGACCTCAACGCCCTGCTGCCGGCGGTGTGGCCCCGCTCGGCGGTCCGGGTCGATGGTGTGCTGACCCTCGGCGGTGTCGACGTCCGTGACCTGGCGGCAGCGCACGGCACGCCGGCCTTCGTGCTCGACAGCGAGGACTTCCGGTCCCGTTGCCACGACTTCCGGGCCGCCTTCGGCGACACCGCCGACGTGCACTACGCCGGCAAGGCCTTCCTGTGCCGCCAGGTGGCCCGATGGGTGGCCGAGGAGGGGCTGGGCCTGGACGTCTGCACGGGCGGAGAGCTCGAACTGGCGCTGGCCGCCGGCTTTCCGGCCGGTCGGATCTCCTTCCACGGCAGCAACAAGAGTCGGGAGGAGCTGTCGACTGCGGTGCAGGCCGGGATCGGCCGGGTCGTCCTGGACTCCTACGAGGAGATCGTCCGGCTGGCTGACGCGGCGACCCGCCAGGATGCCCGGGTCAAGGTGCTCGTGCGGGCCACCGTCGGGGTCGAAGCCCACACCCATGAGTACATCGCCACGGCACACGAGGACCAGAAGTTCGGCTTTTCGATGGCTTCCGGGGCGGCATTGGAAGCGGTCCGGCGGGTGCTCATGCTGCCGTCGCTGGAGCTGGTCGGGCTGCACAGCCACATCGGGTCGCAAATCTTCGACACAGCCGGATTCGAAGTGTCGGCGCACCGGGTGGTCGAGTTGCTCGCCGCCGTCCGCGACGAGCACCGGATCGAGTTGCCCGAGATCGGGCTGGGGGGAGGCCTGGGAATCGCCTACACGGCCGAGGACGACCCGCTGGACCCGAAGCAGGTAGCCGAGTCGCTGCGCGGCATCGTCGAGCGGGAGTGCCTGGCCGCCGGCTTGGCGCAGCCCCGGCTGTCGGTCGAGCCCGGCCGGGCCGTCGTGGGGCCGGGCACGGTCACCCTGTACGAGGTTGGCACGGTGAAAAGGCTCGACGGCATTCGTACCTACGTCAGCGTCGACGGCGGCATGAGCGACAACGTCCGCACCGCGCTCTACGACGCCGAATACACCTGCGTCCTGGCCTCGCGGGCCAGTGCGGCGGAGCCCATGCTGGCGCGGGTGGTGGGGCGGCATTGCGAGTCCGGCGACGTGGTCGTCCGGGACAGCTGGCTGCCGGCTGATATCGCGCCGGGCGACCTGCTCGCGGTTGCGGGGACGGGCGCCTATTGCCGGGCGATGGCGAGCAACTACAACTTCGTTCCGCGGCCGCCGGTGGTGGCCGTGCAGGCCGGCGCGGCCCGCGAGCTGGTCCGCCGCGAGTCCTCCGATGACCTTCTCCGGCTGGACATGGGATGATCTCGCCGGCCGTCCCCCCGCTGCGGATCGCGCTGCTCGGCTGCGGGGTGGTGGGCTCCCAGGTGGTGCGATTGCTGCACGAGCACGCCACCGACCTGGCCAGCCGGATCGGCGCGCCGCTGGAGTTGGCCGGTGTCGCGGTGCGCCGGCCGAATCGCCGGCGCGACCTGGCGCTGGATCCCGATCTGCTGACCACGGATGCCGCCGGGCTGGTCATCCGGGACGACGTCGATGTCGTGGTCGAGGTGATCGGCGGCATCGAGCCGGCCCGATCCCTGCTGCTGGCGGCCTTCAAGGCCGGCAAGTCGGTCGTCACCGCCAACAAATCGCTGCTCGCGGTCGACGGGGCCAGCCTGCATTCCGCCGCGCGCGAGCACGGAGGTGACCTGTACTTCGAGGCGGCGGTGGCCGGTGCGATCCCGCTGCTCCGGCCGCTGCGGGAGTCCCTCGCCGGCGACCGGGTCGTCCGGGTGCTCGGCATCGTCAACGGGACGACCAACTTCGTACTGTCCAAGATGGACGAGACCGGCGCGGGATTTGCCGAGGCCCTCGACGAGGCCAGCGCGCTGGGCTATGCAGAGGCTGACCCCAGCGCGGACATCGAGGGCTTCGACGCGGCCGCAAAGGCCTCGATCCTGGCCGCACTGGCCTTCCACACTCCTGTCACCGTCGCCGACGTCTATCGGCAGGGCATCGCCGACGTCACCGCCGCCGACGTGGCCAGCGCCCGGGCAATGGGCTGCGTGGTCAAGCTGCTCGCCATCTGCGAGTCGGCCGAGGAGGGGATCGGCGTCCGGGTGCACCCCGCGATGATCCCGCGCACGCACCCCCTTGCGGCGGTCGGCGGCGCGTTCAACGCTGTCTTCGTCGAGGGCGAGGCGGCCGGCCAGCTGATGTTCTACGGCCAGGGTGCCGGGGGCGCCCCCACGGCCAGCGCCGTACTGGGCGATCTGGTCGCCGTCTGCCGCAACCGGTTGTCGGGGGCCCGCGGCTTCGGTGAGTCCTCGTACGCCGACTTGCGGATCCGGCCGATGGGGGAGACGCAGACCCGTTACCACGTCAGCCTCGAGGTCGCCGACCAGCCTGGTGTGCTGGCGGCGGTCGCCCAGGCCTTCGCTGCACACGAGGTTTCCATCCAGACCGTCCGTCAGGAAGGGCGCGGCTCGGACGCCTCACTCGTCCTGGTCACGCACACCGCCTCGGATTCGGCCCTCGCTGCGACCGTCGAGGACCTGCGCGGGCTGCCGGCGGTGCGCGGTGTGGCCAGCGTCATGCGGGTCGAGGGGATGACCTCCTGATGGCCGGGTGGCGCGGCGTCGTGGAGGAGTACCGCGACCGGTTGCCGGTGAGCGAAAGCACCCCGGTGGTCAGTCTGATGGAAGGCGGCACACCGCTGGTGCCGGCGCCGGAACTGTCGCGGCTGACCGGCTGCGACGTGCTCCTGAAGGTGGAGGGCGGCAATCCCACCGGTTCGTTCAAGGACCGCGGCATGACGCTGGCGATCAGCAAGGCCAAGGAGGAGGGCTCGGTCGCGGTCATCTGCGCCTCGACCGGCAACACGAGCGCCAGCGCCGCCGCCTACGCCGTCCGCGGTGGCATGAGCTGTGCGGTGCTCGTCCCGCGCGGCAAGATCGCGATGGGCAAGCTGGCCCAGGCACTCGTACACGGGGCGCGGTTGCTGCAGGTCGACGGCGGTTTCGACGACTGCCTGACGGTGGCCCGCGAACTGGCCGATTCCTACCCGGTCTCGCTGGTCAACTCGGTGAACAACTACCGGATCGAGGGGCAGAAGACGGCCGCCTTCGAGGTGGTCGACGCCCTCGGGCGGGCGCCCGACGTTCACTGCCTGCCCGTCGGCAACGCCGGCAACATCACCGCCTACTGGCGCGGGTACTGCGAGTACTTCGACGACGGGATCGCGAGCAGCCGGCCGGCGATGCGCGGGTTTCAGGCGGCCGGTGCCGCTCCGATCGTGACCGGGCACGTCTTTGCCACCCCGACGACCATCGCGACGGCGATCAGGATCGGCAACCCGGCGTCGTGGAAACAGGCCCTGCTGGCCCGCGACGAGTCCAGCGGTGCGATCGAATCGGTCACCGACCGGCAGATCATCGCCGCCTACCGCCTGCTGGCCCAGCGCGAGGGGGTGTTCGTCGAGCCGGCCTCGGCGGCCGGCGTCGCCGGCTTGCTGCAGGCCCGCGAGCAGGGCAGCCTGCGACCCGGCCGGCTGATCGTCTGCACCGTCACCGGCCACGGCCTCAAGGATCCGGAGTGGGCGATCTCGGCCGCGCCGATCCCGGTCACCGTGCCGGCGGAAGCGCCGGCGGCCGCCGCGGCGCTGGGCCTCGCCTGATGGCCCGGCCGTCGTTCCGGGCCGCCCCGGTGCGCGTTCAGGTGCCCGCCACCAGCGCCAACCTCGGACCCGGTTTCGACAGCCTCGCCCTCGCCCTCGGCCGCCATGACGACGTAGTGGTCCGGGTAGCGGACTCCGGGCTGTCCCTCGACGTGGCCGGCGAAGGCGCTAACGATCTGCCTCGCACCGCCCGCCATCTGGTCGCGAGATCGCTGCGTGCAGCCTTCGACGCTCTCGGCGGCCAGCCCCGTGGGCTGGAGATCGTGTGCGCCAACCGGATCCCGCAGGCGCGCGGCCTGGGGTCCTCGGCGGCGGCCATCGTCGCGGGCATCGTCGCCGCCCGCGAACTGGTGCTCGGCGGTGAGGACCTGCTCGATGATGCGGCGGCGCTGGCGTTGGCGGCCCGGCTGGAGGGCCACCCGGACAATGTGGCTGCCTGCCTGCTCGGCGGCCTGACCGTGGCTTGGACCCAGGACGGAACGGCCCGGGCGGTCCGGCTGGAGCCGGTCGAGTCGCTCCAGCCGGTCGCGTTCGTACCGGCCACCCGCTCCTCGACCAGCCGGGCCAGGCGGGCCCTGCCGGCCACCGTCCCGCATACCGACGCCGCGCACAGCGCCGGCCGCGCGGCGCTGCTGGTGGTCGCGCTGACCCAGCGGCCGGACCTGCTGCTGGATGCGACCGAGGACCGCCTGCATCAGGATTCCCGGGCGCTCGCCATGCCGCGGACCGCCGCACTCGTGCGCAAGTTACGGGCCGCCGCCATCCCCGCGGTCGTCTCCGGTGCCGGCCCTACCGTCCTGGCCCTCGCGACCTCCGGCGCCGACCTGTCCGGGTACGCGGGCAAGGTGTGGGAAGTGGTCTCGCTGCCGGTGGACCGGGCCGGCGCCGCGGTGCGACCGCTGCACGGCTGAGAGCGAGCCGACGGCGCGAGATGGCCGCGGGAACACGCCGGTGACCCCGCGTGTTGCTCCAGATGCCATGCCTGTTCTAGGCTCAGTGGCACAGCCGCCCCAGGGCGTGCCAATCGCATTCCGAGCCCACGGCCCGTCGAGGACCGACTGAAGGTGGGCCGGAGTTCCCGCCAAGGTCCACGAACGTGCCTTTCGGGGGTCTCGCAGGAATCGCGGTGTCCCGGCGGTTGACTCACCACCCCCTGCCATGAGGCGGGGTACCTCCCGGCCACCCGGCCGGTTATCGGCCACGGCACCTGGCCGTTTCAGGAAGGATGCTCCATTGAGCGACACCACCGACGTCCAGTCCGACCAGCGCAGTAGCGCGGCAGACGGCAACGTCACCACCGGCCCGGCTTCAGCCGCGCCGGGTACCCCCCCGAACGGGGACACCAAGCGCCGGCGGGCCGGTTTGTCCGGCATGGTCCTGCCCGAGCTGCAGAGTCTCGCCGGTGATCTCGGCATCGCCGGCACCGGCCGGATGCGCAAGAGCGACCTGATCGCGGCCATCCAGGCGCAGCAGTCGACCGGCGGAGCGCCGGGCAACGGCGCCTCCGCACAGGGCCCTGGTTCTGCACTGACCGCGACCCCGATCGCCACGCCGGCCGCCTCACCGGAGAGCAACCCGCCGGCCGGCGACGGTCTGCCGACCGCGGACCGGCCCGCTCGATCGCGCC
>JALZAK010000075.1 GCA_030948385.1 Actinomycetota bacterium | reverse complement strand
CTGGTCATCGAACGCCTGCTTGAGCCCCGGCCAGCTGAGAGCATGCGAACTCGGTCACTGGCGGTCTACCAGAAACTTCATCGCGAGCCCGGCTTCCTCATTCTTCGGCTGCTCAAGCTGTGACTTTGACGGCGGACGGCACCGGCCACCGATCCGCGCTGGTGGTCGCCGGGTGGAACGAAAGGGGTACGCGTCATGCATACCTGACCGCTCACGCAAGCACCCCACAGACCTGAACGCGCTCGCTACGTCCATCGCCGCGATCGTCAGGACTCAAACTGACCCACTACCGCTCATTCCGTCCGGTTCGACCTGCCCGCGACGGCACTCGGACCCACCGCCGGACTGTCTACATTGGACCGGCGTGGTGCCAGCGTGGTGGCCAGCGGGCCGCATCCAGGGCCGTCCGCACCCGTTCGCCGCGGACGCTGTAACGCTGTGACCTGCGGAAACGTACTAGGCCGTACCCCGGCGCACCCCGCGTGGCGGCACTCGTAATGAATAGGTCGTCGGTTCGATTCCGACAGGCGGCTCCACCCCGCATATCCCCAGCCAGGACCCGATGCCGAACTGGCCGTTTGCGCGTGCCCGGCATCGGCCGCTACCGTTGGCCGTCCTGTACGCGGAGCTTGTCAGCATTCGCACGGATCTGCGCGACCTGCTTGGGGAGGCGGCACGTCCAGATGAAGGTCAACACCAAGGACATGAGCCGGCTGGCTGGCGCGGTCCTGGATGCCGACAAGGAGCTGTCGGGCAGTTGGCGCCGCTTCACTGCGGAAGCGGTGTCGCCGGCGGGCGCATTCGGCAACCTGGCCGTCTCCGTGGCGGTGTACGAGGGCCTCGTACACCTTGCGGAGTCCACCGATGCCGCCGTCGAGTCGCTGACCGGGGTTCTGGAGAGCGACGTCGACCGCTTGTACCAGACCACGGCTGCCTACGAGGCTTCAGATCACGACTCGAGCGTGGCCTTTGACCGATTGCGCCTGGACCCTCAGGAGGGTGGCTGATGGCCGCGCCGGTGGTGCCGCAGCTAGCAGTGCCGTCCCTGGCGCCGCAGGTGAGCGCGCCGGCACCGGTCACGATGGCGAACCGGTGGAACATCGGCGCCGACCCGGGCGCCATTCGTGCGACTGCGCAGGCGTGGCGGTCGCTGTGCGACGCAGCGCACAAGGCGGTGGGCGGGGTGGACAAGCCGGCCAGCACGGTTCGCAAGAGTTGGAAGGGCGAGGCCAGCGACTCCTACGACCGGCACCACCAGCGTCTCAACCGAGACCTGAACGGGTTCGCCGACTTGACCGGGAGCGTCGCCGGGCGCCTGGACGACATCGCCGGCCGCCTGGAGCAGGCGCAGCACACGCTGGACGGACTGCTCGGCCAGGCCCGGCAGGCGTGCCCGGTGGACATCAACTCTCAATCGGTGACCTTCCACCCGCCCACCCCCGAGGTGGCGAATCAGATCGCCGGTTTCGCGGCCGCAGCCGATCAGGAGCGCGCCGCCGCCGAGGGCGACCTGCAGCGCGAGATCGACTCACTGCGCCCCTTGCGCGACCAGTTCTCGGCGATGGGTGCCACCTGGGCCGCTCAAGCCCGTGGTGACGTCGACGGGTTCCTGGTCCCGGCCGAGACCGGCAAGAACATGACCATCGTCAAGGACGGCGACAAGGTCCTGGTCGATACCGGTAGTGGCGATGACCGGGTACTGGTGACCGTGGACCCCGAGACCGGCAAGGTGGGGGTGGTCGTCAACGGTCACTCCACCATCTTTCCCAAGGGCACCAAGCTCACCCTGCATACCGGTTCCGGCCAGGACACGGTTTACATGCCGCCGGAGGACAACGGGTCGATCACCGTCGTTGCCGGCTCCGGCGACGACATCGTCACGACAGGTGGGGGCGCGGACACTGTCCTGGGTGGCTCCGGAAACGACACCGTCGACACCGGCGGCGGCGACGACTGGGTGGCCGGCGGGAGTGGCTTCGACTACCTCTACGGTGCGGACGGCAATGACACGATGTTCGGCGGCGCCGGCACCGACACCGTTATCGGCGGGGCAGGAGACGACTTCCTCCACGGTGGTTCGGACAACGACTTCGTCAACGGCGCCGGCGGAAATGACGTCGTGGCCGGCGGCAGCGGCGACGACGCGGTAGCCGGCGGGAGCGGCGACGACACCGTCTTCGGCGGGGCCGGCAACGACGCGCTGTACTCCGGTCAGGGCTCGGACACTCTCGACGTGGGCAGCGGAGCCAACCAGGCATACGCGGACGGGGCCAACACGGCCATGCCGGTGATCGGCCATGACACCGTGCTCGGCCCGAACGCGGCGGCGCAGACGGTGAACATCGCCATCAACGGCGACAGCGGCAACTTCATCCGGATCGAGCCGGCCGCCGGTGGCCAGCCGGACTTCCAAGCCCGCGCCCAGGAGGAGCTGGACTTCCTCCGTTCCTCGCCGCACGGCCAGCAGATGCTTGCCGCCCTCGACATCCTGCACCGTGATCACGGCACGAGCCTGACGATCAGCGAGGTCCAGGGGGGTGAGAACATCTCGGCCGATCCGGGCCCGGTAACTACCGGTCCGGCGCAGGACGTCATCAGCTGGGATCCCACCTTCATCGGCGACAACGTCCATGTGCCGGTGCTGCCGCCGGCAGGCGTGCTGGACCACGAGATGGGCCACGTCTACGACTTCGGCAATCACTCCGAGGCGCCGGGAAACACCGTCGAGATGGGCCCGCAGGGCCCGATGAACATTCCCAATACCGAGCGCGAGGTCGTCGGCCTGCCGGTCGACGCCGATGGCAACCCCGTGACGCCGCCCCAGCTGTGGCCCGGGCACCCCACCCCGCTGACCGAGAACGCGCTCCGGGAGGAAATTCACGCCGCGCTGCGGACGAAGTACGGCTCTGCCTGATCGCACCGGGCGCTTGTCGGGGGGCGGCTAGCGCGCCTGCCGCCAGCCGGTCAACGGGTGGATCTCCCAGCCGGTGAACTGGTGCCATTCCTCGTTGACGTGCGCCGGGTCCCAGTACACGAAGCCCTGGACGTCGATGAGGGCGTCCGGCGCCGGCGATGCGGGGGCAGCGCCGGCAGCGATGAGGCCCTGGGAGATCTCACCGTGAATCTGGCTGACCGGGCCTAGCGGCTGGGTGGGGTCGGCCAACCAGCCGACCCGGTCGCCGTCCCCGGCCAGCCCGCTACTGAATTGCAGCCGGACCCGCAGGTCGTGGATCTCGACGTACTCCCACGCCCCACCCACGGCGCACGGGGGAGTGGCCGTGTTCTTGACCGGGATGCCGGGCGCGAAGCCACCCGCTTCGAAAGTCGCGCCACCCGAGGGGTTCCGGCCCGGGCCGAGAACGCCGGCGACCGTTGTCAGGGTTGCCCAGCAGCGCACCGCAGGGTTCCACGACGCCGCGGTGATCGCCGGCACCGCCTGCCAGCCCGACCAGGTGCCGGCGGCCCCCAGCAGGGTGTGCTGCCCGCTGCGATAGACACCTCCGGCGCCCATCGCGACCACCGTGACCGGGCCGCCGGAGCGCGGCGCGCTGGCCGCCGGACCCGAGGTCAATACACCGCCCAGGCTCTGCCAATCCGTGACCACTGCGCCGGCCGACCGGTACCACAGCGCGTTGTCGATCCCGCGGACGTAGATGTCGAGCCGGCCCGGGGCCGACGAGGCGACGGCCGGGTCGCTCAGGGTCTGCTGGGCTCCCAGGCTGACCCAGTCCGACCAGTGCCCAGCCGCATCGCGGCCGCGGGACCACAGGGTGTTGTCCGTACGCCGTACAACGACGGTGCTGCCGCCGCCGGCGGCGACTGCGGCGACTCCGCTGCCCGGGGCGAGCGCGCCGCCAAGCGGCGACCAGCGGTATCGCGTTCCGACGGTGTCGGCCGATCTGATCCAGACCGACCCGTCAGCTTGCGGGGAGTACACGTCCAGCTGACCGCGAGCGGGCGACGCGGCGGCCGGCCGGCCGGTGGGCAGGCCACCCACCGACGTCCAGGCCGACCAGCTGCCTGGCGACGTCGAGGTCTTCTCGAGCAGCACGCCAGTGCTGCCCTTGGTGAAGACCTGCAGCGTGCCTGGCGCGCTGGCCGCCGCCGCCGGCGCGCTCGACCCACCGCCGCCGCCCACCGGGATGTCCGGCGACCAGCCGTATCCGGACAGGGTGCGGTGACCGAGGCTGGTGCGGTACGTAGCGGGCCGGGCGGTGCTTGCTCCGGGGGTGAACAGGTCGACGGCGCCGGTGTCGCCGGCCACTGCCGCCGGCGTGTCCAGGTCGACGCCGGCCGGCACCACGGTGGGGCCGGAGGAGTCGCCTGCGACGGCCCGCTGGCCGGTCTGGCTCAGGCCCCCGACCAGCAGCAGTGGCGCGACGATCGCGACACCGACCGGCCACCGGCGCGGACGATCTGGCATGTACTCACCGTCGGCCTTCCAGCTGGCTCGCTAAAGGTCTGATTGTGTCACCCTGCGGGGGTGACGGCTTTCGAGATGCTCGATGAGGCATTTCTCGACCACGAGCTAGTCCGCCGCCGGCACCCGGTCCGGCGCTTCGCCGCCTGGCTGCTGCTCATCATGGTGCTGCTGGCCGGCGCGTTTGCTGTGTTCGTTTGGCACTACCAGCCGCTCACCTACGGCGACACATACGGGGTGCGTGGTGACCAGGTCGACCAGAGCGGTCCGCCGGCCGCCGGAGGCCCGAGTGTGGTGACGTACAGCCCGGGGCAACACTTCGACCTCGTCTTTGCGGTCGGCAACGGTGGTCGGGTCCGGCTCCGGGTGCTCGATGTGCCCGACAGCTCGCTGGCCGCCATCCTGTCCGGCTACGACGTTCGGTTGATGCCACCGGCGGCGACCGCCTACGACGACAGCGGGGCCGGTCCCTTCCGGCCGTTTGTGCTGCACCCCGGCGAGAGCCGCACGATGGACCTGCGCTACACGTTCAGGGACTGCGGCGGCGCGGTCCCCGGGAGCAACCGGATCATCCGTTCGCTACCGGTCCGGTACGAGCTGGCCGGCCGGCTCCGCCGCACCGTCCGGGTCACCCTGGCCCAGCCGTTGGTGATCACGGGTATTCCGAACTGCTGACGGGTAGGAACAGCGGACTCGCCCGCCCCTGCTCCCAGAAGGGCCTTCATCGTGAGCCGCCCCGGTGACCCGCTCCCCCCGCACGACCCCCAGCCACCCGGCCCGATGCCGCCGCTGAAGCCCACGGCACCCTCGCCCGGCCCGGATCCCACGCAGCCTGCGCCCCGGCCGCCCACCCCGCCGG
>JALZAK010000033.1 GCA_030948385.1 Actinomycetota bacterium | reverse complement strand
GTCGATACCACCGGCGCCGGCGACGCGTTCGCCGCGGGCCTGCTGGCCGAGTGGCTGACCCACGGCGCGACGCCGGACACCGCGCTGTCGGCCGGCGTCGCCCTGGCGGCGCGAGCCGTCACGATTGCCGGCGGGCGGCCTACTGGTCGATGACCCGGTCGGGGTCGGCAGCCGGAATCGCCCGCCCCGGGGCAGGACTGGCCAGCGCCCGGTCCGGGGCCGGACCCGCAGGCAGCCGGCGGAAGCGGCTGGGCTTCAGCGGTGGCCGGTCATTGGCGATGATCACGGCCATCCAGGGCAGCGCGATCATGGCCACGATGAGCACCGGCACCGCCCAGAAGATGTGCTGGGCGTACAAGACGGCGGCTGCGATCAGGCACACCACCCGGGTGCCCATCATGATCAGGTAACGCCGCTGCCGGGCTCGCAGCTGCTCCGCCTGGCTCGGCTCGGCCGCGGTGATGACCGCAACCGGCGGCTGACGTTCGCTCGACCTGCGCACCTGCCCATGGTCCCACCGCAACGGCCGGCGCGCACCGGCGACGCCGTCAGCCCTTCTTGGCCGCTGCCTTGACCGAGCGCTTGTGCTCGCGTACCGCGGCCAGGGAGTCCGGGCCGGTGACGTCGGCCACCGACCGGTGGGCCCCGTCCTCGCCGTAGGCGCCGGCAACCTCACGCCAGCCGGCCGGGCGGACCCGGAGTTGCTTGCCGAGCAGCGCCACGAAGATCCTCGCCTTCTGCGCGCCGAACCCTGGCAGCGCCTCGACCCGGGCCAGCAACTCGGTGCCGCTGTCCGCGGTGGACCACAGGGTCGCGGCGTCGCCCGCGTAGTTGTCGACGAGCAGTTGGCACAGGGCCTGCACCCGGGCCGCCATCGCACCCGGAAATCGGTGCAGTGCCGGCGGGCCGGTGAAAACGCGGCGCAGATCCTCGGGGTCGTGCCTGGCAAGTTGCCGCGCGTCGAGCCGCTTGACCCCCAGGCGCTGCGCCAGCAGGTGCGGGGAGCCGAACGCCCGCTCCATCGGGAACTGCTGGTCCAACAGCATGCCGATCAGTAGCCCCAGGTGGTCGCGGTCGAGGAACTTGTCCGCTGCCGCGTCCTGGGCCAGGTGCAGAGCCATGCCCGCGACAATAGGCCGATCGGGGGCGTCGGACACAGTCTCCTCACACTGCCCACACGGGCTGAAGGGGAATCTTGAGACGCCCGGAACGTTGTACTGGGTGCATCGGAAAACCTTGCTCCATCGGGAGGAGACCCCCGTGACGCTTCCTCAGCGCGTAGACGACGTGCTGCCCGACCTTGACGAGGCTGTCGATGACAGTCGCGGAATCTCTGCTGACCTGGTTCGCGCCTATCTGAACGGCATCGGCCGCACCAAGCTTCTCAACGCCGAACAGGAAGTGGAGCTGTCCAAGCGGATCGAAGCCGGGCTGTACGCCCAGGACCTGCTCGACCAGGCCAACGCTCGCCGGTTGCGGCTCACCGCCGCTCGGCGGCGCGATCTCGGATTGGTCGCAGCCGACGGGCGCGACGCCAAGAACCACCTGCTGGAGGCCAACCTGCGCCTCGTCGTGTCGCTGGCAAAGCGCTACACCGGCCGCGGGATGGCTTTCCTGGACCTGATCCAGGAGGGCAACCTCGGCCTGATCCGGGCAGTGGAGAAGTTCGACTACGCCAAGGGTTTCAAGTTCTCCACCTACGCCACCTGGTGGATCCGGCAGGCGATCACCCGGGCGATGGCCGACCAGGCGCGGACCATTCGGTTGCCGGTGCACCTGGTCGAGCAGATCAACAAGATGGTTCGGCTGCGCCGTGACCTGGCCGTGACTTTGGGCCGAGAGCCGACCTCGCAGGAGTTGGCGGTCGAGCTGGATCTCACCGCCGAGCGGGTCGAGGAACTGCAGACCTACGACCGCGATCCGGTCAGTCTCGACCTGACCGTCGGTGACGACGGCGAGTCTCGCTTCGGCGACTTCATCGAGGACACCGATGCGCCGGTGGCGGCGGATGCGGTGAGCTTCAGCTTCCTGCAGGACGAGCTGGGCAGGGTGCTGCATTCGCTCGAGGACCGGGAGCGCCGGGTGATCGAGATGCGGTACGGGCTCACCGACGGCAAGCCGCGCACCCTGGACGAGATCGGCCACGAGTTCGGCCTGTCCCGCGAGCGGATCCGGCAGATCGAGAAGACGACGATGGCCAAGCTGCGCCACCCTTCGCGCTCGGACGCCCTGCGCGAGTACGTCAGCTAGCCATCGGATCGAGCCCGAGCAGGGGGAAGGTCGCTTCTCGGGTCTCGCGGATACTGCGGTCGACAGGGTCGGCTACGGCGCGGGGCTCCCAGGCAGTCCAATGCGGCGCTCGCCCGTCGGTCATTGCCATTGGCGGGCGGTCACCGGGTCGACGGGCCTGCGCCAACTCGCGCCACTCCGGCGGGGTAGGCGTTTCCGGCGGGATCGCCTCGCCGGTCACCTCGGCCAGCAGGTGGGTCCACGCCCGCGGCACCACCTCGACCAGCCCGTAGCCGCCACCGCCCGTGACCACCCACCGGCCGGCGCACACCTCGTGGGCTAGCTCGTGCATCGCCTGGTAGGACGCGCGCTGGCCGTCCGCCGACAACTCCAGCGCCGCCAACGGGTCGACCCGGTGGGTGTCGCAGCCGCACTGGCCGACCAGCACCTGTGGTCCGAAGGCGCGAACCACCTGGGGCACCACCGCGTGGAAGGCACGCAGCCAGCCGCCGTCGCCGGTGCCGGGCGGCAGGGCAAGGTTGACCGCGCTGCCCGGCGCGCCCGCGCCGCCGGTCTCGGTTGCAAAACCGGTGCCCGGGAAGAGCGAGTACGGGGACTGGTGCAGCGACACAGTAAGCACCCGCGGGTCGTCCCAGAAGACCGCCTGTACGCCGTCTCCGTGGTGCACGTCCACGTCGACGTAGGCCACCCGTTGCGCGCCCAGGTCGAGGAGCCGCTGGATGGCGATGGCCGGATCGTTGTAGACGCAGAAACCCGAAGCATGATCCGGCATGGCGTGGTGCAGGCCGCCGGCGATGTTCACGCCGTGCTGCACCGCACCACTCCACACCTGTTCGGCGGCCAGCACGGTGCCGCCCACGACCAGGGCCGAGGCTTCGTGCATGTTGCGGAAGACGGGGTTGTCCGGCGTGTTCAGACCGAAGCCGGTGGCGAAAGGATGATCGCCGGCGGTCCGCACAGCTGCCACGTACCGGGGGTCGTGGACGAGCTGCAGCGTCAGGTCATCGGCCGGTTGCGGCGCACCCACCGTCGCATCAGGACGGTCGAGGACACCCAGCCGGCCGGCGAGCGCCATGGTGAGTTCGAGCCGGACCGGATCGAGCGGGTGGTCACCGAGGTCGTAACCGAGGAAGCCGTCAACCCAGACGATCAGCACCTTCTCGCTCACGGCCGCAACACAGTCGCCATGGACGCATTCTGACCCAGCGGTCGAGGGCTAGCATGGGCGCCGGAGGTAGCGGCCGCGGTGAGCGATCTGATCGACACGACCGAGATGTACCTCCGGACCATCTTCGAACTGGAGGAAGAGGGGACTGTCCCCCTCCGGGCCCGGATCGCCGAGCGGCTGCACCAGAGCGGCCCCACCGTCAGCCAGACCGTCGCCCGCATGGAGCGCGACCAGCTCGTCACCGTGGAGGGCGACCGGCACCTGGAGCTGACCGACGCCGGGCGCCAGCTGGCCGTCTCGGTGATGCGCAAGCACCGGCTCGCTGAGCTCCTCCTGGTGGACGTCATCGGGCTGGCCTGGGAGGACGTTCACGTCGAGGCCTGCCGGTGGGAGCACGTCATGAGCGAGCAGGTCGAGCGGCGCTTGATCGAGCTGTTGGGCCACCCGACCACCTGCCCGCACGGGAATCCCATCCCGGGGCTGGTTGACCTCGGCGAGCCCTTCGGCAATCCGGCCTCCGCGGCCGAAGCACTGACCACGCTGCACCACGCGGCCGACGGCGGGGCCGCGGTGATCGTGCGGCGGATCAGCGAGCAGCTGCAGACTGATACCGACCTGATGCAGAGGTTGCGCTCGGGTGGGATCCGCCCCGGGGCACGGGTGGCCGTCGAGGCTCAAGGGTCGGGTGTCCGGGTCCGCGCCGGCCTGGTCGCCACCGACCTGTCGCATGACGTGGCCTGCCTGGTCTTCGTCGCCGGCACCTGAACGGCGCACGTAGAGTGGTCGAATGTTGCGTAGGTGGACAAACCTGGCGGCGTTAGCAGTCCTGACCGCAGGCTGCATCCCAGGGGGCGGCGGCCGCGCCCGCCCAGCCCACACCAACCGGTCGCCGACACCTACCAACACCGGCCCCATCAGTAGCGTGCGCATCTGCGGCGACGCGACCTTCGACGAGTCCGCGAGGCAGTGCCGGCAGGACCAGCGCGATCGACCCATCACCGACGGCAAGGTGCACTGCACATCGATCGTCAAAGCAGGCACCCCCGGGCCGATCCGGGTGCGCTGGCTCTACGAAGGCAGCCTTGCCCACAGCGTGGCGACCGACTCGACCGGCACCCGCGAGCCTCTCGACGCCAACCTGACGTTCGGGCCGCATCCGCTCCCCGGCGGTGCCTGGCGTTGCGGGATGAGTGGCATCGGCAGCGCCAGTGTGAGCTTCCGGGGAGCCGGCCCCACCGGGCCACTGATGTACGCCTCCGCCTGCGACACCGCGCACGTCGCGACGCTCAACACCATCCACCCGTGCAACTCCGACGAGGGCGACCAACCGTTCCACAGTCTGGATTCGGTGACGTGCAGCGCCCTGTTGACCGGCGTTGCCGGCAAGAAGCTTCGGTTCGAGGTGGTCTTCGACGGCACGTTCCAGGCCGGCCCGAGCAAGAGCACCGGGTTCACCGCCGAGCACACGGCAGATGCCACCGGATCGGTGGTCTCGGTGAACCTGGCGCTGACCGGTCGGGACATGACGTTGCGCGACGGCCCGCTGCCGGTCGGCCCGTATGCCTGCCGGTGGCTGGTCGACGGGGCGGAGGTGGCGCGCCGGCCGTTCACTGTCGCCGGGGACTAACCCACGACGCCGGCCGGAGCCTCGACACACCGGCAGCCGGCCGGCCCGACGGTCGCCGCGTGCGCGGTGTTCGCCGGCAGGTCCAGCCGATCCCCTGCCGCCAAGGGCAGGTCGCCGTCGCGGGTATGGAAGACGATGCTGCCCGCAACGCAGTAGAGGATCTTGGCGTAGTCGTGTTCGTGCCAGGCGTACCGCTCGCCGGGTCCGTTGCCCCAGCCCTGCGCCGGCAGCCCCCGAGCACGCAGCAGGTCGGCAACCTGACCGCTGTCGAGCCCTCCGGCCTCACCACTGGTCACCGCGCCGGCCATGGCTGGCTCCTACTCCACGATGCTGCGGGTCAGCTCGACGGTCGTGACAAACAGGTGGTAGACGGCCAAGAGATTCTCCCCTTCCACGCAGGTGGTGCGCTCGGCGGTCTGCACCACTCCGGGGACCCCGGCTGCCATGGCAGCCATGTCGGCCGTCAACCAGTCCACCTCGAGCCTGCCCGAGTCGTGATGGGCCGGCACCGCGGCGGTTCCCGCACGCCGCACGGCCCGCTCGCTGCCGGCGCGGATGAGCTCGCACGCCACCGCCGGGTGCAGGCTTTCGGCAGCGAACCGGGTGATGGAGCGCTTCACGATCACCGCGTCGATGCCGGGGCAGAACCGCTGCGCCTCCGGGCCGACGTGCTGGTCCCCGGTGACCAGCACCACCGGCACGCCGAAGTGCCGCGCCACGAGTGCGTTGATGCCGGACTCGCCGGCCACTTGGCCGTCAAGGCGCGCCTCGTGGATCGCCCGTGGGTTGTACGTGTGCGAGAGGACGCCCCGGGTGCCCATCGCCGCGTGATAGGAGATGAACAGCACCGCGTCGAACGAGCCGTCGAGGCCCTCCATCATGTACGTCGGCTTCTGCCGGCCGGACAGGTAGGACGCGTTCCCGTGCAGGCCGTCCGCCGGCAGGTTCTGCATCACTGAATGCGAGTCGTTGACGAGGATGTGGGTCGCGCCGGCGGCAACCGCTCCATCGATCGCCGCGTTGACCTCGGCGAGGAGCAGGCGCCGGCCCAGCTCGTACTCCGGCCCAGGACCCCGGCACTGATCCCAGTCGACGATGCCGGCCGTGCCCTCCATGTCCGATGAGATGTAGACCCGCACCCGCCGTATCTTTCCCCCTCATCGGCGCCGGCGTCTCGATCGGGACCGGTGGGCATCCGCGACCACGTCGGCGGCCACCAAGGCCGGGTCCAGCCCGCCGGCCAGTGCCTGCTCGAGCAGCCGGGCGAAGCGGTGGCCCGGGTCGCTACGCAGGCATCGGGCGATCGCCATCGAGGCCAGGGTGGCGTTGCCGTCTAGGTAGGCAAACCACCCGACCATGAACAGCGGGGCGGCGTCGTAGGGCGACACGGCCCACCGCGCGAGGTGGATCCACAGCCGCAGGCCGGCATCGGCCCGCCCGCTCCGCGCCCATGCACAGCACGCATCACGCACCGACGGGTCCGCCGCACCCAGGACGAGTTGAGCGGCCCGATCGTCCGGCGGCGTGATGCCGGTGTCGAGGGCTTCCTCCAGCAGGGCCAGCCACTCTGCCCGGAGTGCCCGCGCGCCGGCTGGGTCGGCCATCCGTTCGGCGGCCTGGGCGCGGGCGGCGTCCAGCACCAGCCGCGGCGCCTGCGACGCCGGCGGAAGGGGGTCGAGGCTCCGCTCCACCGAGTCGCGGCTCGGCAGCGCAACCAGGCCGGCGTAGGTTGCGGCGGCCGCGACGACTGAGCTGCCGGCCGGAGCGAGCGCGGTGCCCTCGGCGGGGCAGCAGAGCGGGTCGGTGCAGATGTAGGACCGCCAGCGTCGGTCGCTGACCTGGAGCGCGTCGACAACCGCCACCTTCCGCGCGGCCAGCGAATGCGTCACCGCGTCGACGAGGTCTCGGTGCGGCAGCTCCCCGGCCGGCTCTCCGCGGTTTGCGTAGACGAGCAACACGGCCCGCTCGGCGCGGGCCTGGACCAGGTAGTAGGCGACGCTGTCGGCGGCAGCCGCTGTGTCATCGGGGTGCGGCAGGTCCAGCCGCAGGGTGCAGGCGACCTCACGCGCGGGCCGGCGCAGCGCCAGTGCGACCAGGCTCTCCCGCGGGTGGAAGCCGAGCAAGTACGGGACGATGTCGGCCAGATCACCGGGAGAGGCAACTCGGAGCCGGTCCGGCGCAGGTCGGGTCACGCCGCCCAGCGTCGCGGCGCCGACCGGAGCCGCGGGATGGCGGCGGCAATCTGTGGACGGACCGGCCGGGCCGGCGGCCATGCACAGCCGCCTCGACTCACGAGGCTGCGGTGTCCCCCGTCCGGCCCGCACAGTCGCGCCCCACCACCGTGGCCAGGCCGGGGCCGCGCCGCTCCCCCATGGCCATGCTGCGCACCATCTCCAGGCTGATCCGCCGTCCCCCGTGCAGCACCAGCACCGGACGGGCCCAGGCCGGCAGCGGCGCGGCGCGGTCCTCGAGCAAGGCCACCCGCTCGATCTCGGACCAGGCCAGCCGATGGGTGCGGAAAAAGCCGTACGCGGTCACCCCTGCGGACGCGAGCACCACACGAGCCCGCAGCGCCCGCCAGCACAACCAGATCGACACTGCCGAGCCGACCGCGCCGGCCGCCCGGCCGGTCGGACCACCACCGGCGCGCATCGCGATGGCCAAGCCGGCCACGGCGGGCAACGCCCACCATCCGGCCACCAGCCAGCACGGGAACCGGGCGCGGTAGGTCCGGTTCAGGCCGGATCACCTCGCGGCGGGGGCCGCACCGTGCTGGCGGTCCGCCCGGCGCGCTGCACCTGCCGGGCGAACGTCGCAGCGTTTTCCACTGCCGCCCCGCCGGGGTCGTTGTTGAAGTAGACGTACACAGCCGCCGCATCCGGCCACGTCTCGGCTAGGCGCTCGACCCAGGTGTGCAGGGCCTGCGTTCCGTACCACGGCCAGCGGCGGGCGGCGCCTTCGTGCAGCCGTACGTAGCCCCAGGTGGCGGTGCGCCACAGCGGGGTGACCGGCCGCCCGCGCCGGTCCGCCCAGCACAGTGCGGCGCCACGCCGCTCCAGCACATCGCGCACCCCGGGAGTCCACCACGACTCATGCCGCGGCTCGACAGCGAGCCGTATCCCGGTCGGAAAGCAGCCCAGGCACGCGTCGAGCAGGTCGACGTCTGCCTGCAACGTGGGGGGCAGCTGGAGCAGGATCGGACCGAGCTTGCCGCCCAGGCCGGCGGCGCGCTCCATCAGCCGACCGACGGGCTCCGCCGGCTCACGCAGCCGCTTGATATGGGTCAGGTATCGGCTCGCTTTGACCGCGACGCAGAAGCCGGACGGGGTCCGGTCGCGCCAGCCCTCGAACACCGACTTCTCCGGAAGCCGGTAGAAGGCGTTGTTCACCTCGACGGTCGCGAAGTGCTCGGCGTAGTGCTCGAGCCACAGCCGTTGCGGCAGCTTCTCCGGATACAGCCGGCCACGCCAGTCGGCGTACTGCCAGCCGGACGTGCCGATCAAAGTAGGCACCGCCGCTACCCGGTCGGCAGGTCGGCGGCCTGCCGCGCAACCGGCTGAGCATCCGGCGAGCACTTCTCAGCATGCAAGGGTGATCCCTCCCACTCGTTTCGCGGGACCGCTGGACCGAGTCGGTTGTTCTTGTCGAACAGCCCCGCTGTGACGATCCCATGCGTCGCGGCGACATGGGCCTCCACCAAGACAGAGACCATTTGCCGAGATGAGTGCCGTCAATGGCTCACGGTGCAGATCAACGCCGGTTGAGGATCTGGATGGAGACCGCCCTCAATCTGCTCCGCGGTGCCGCTTGTCTCACGGGCATACTCGGCGCATGGCTGAGTCGTCGGTGGACAGCGAGGCCCTGGCGCTGAGAGCCCTTGAATGGCTGGTGAGCCAAGCCCGGCCACACGGGGACGGGCTCGTTTGGACCGGTACGCCCACAGCGATAGAACCGAACCTCGACCTCTACTCCGGCACGGCAGGGGTCGTCATGGCTCTGCTAGAGGCCCACCGCCACGACGGGGACGACCGGTGGGCGGCAGCTGCATCCGCCGGAGCGCGGTCGTTGGAAGGGCTTATCGATCACCGTCCCTACAACTCCTCCCTCTACTCCGGCGCGACGGGAATCGCGCTGGCACTGGCAGCCGTGGGTGACGAACTCGCCGATGCGGGCTCCCGCACCGCCGCCTACCAGATCCTGGGCCGAGTGCGCAGTGCCTTTGACGGCGAGCGATGGGGTGATGCGTTCGAACTCCTTGCAGGAAACGCCGGCATCGCCCTCGGCGCTCTGAGGCTGGGGGAGGTCGACCTCGCAGAACTCGCCGTAACGCCTTACCTGACGACGAGTGAACCAACTCAACACGGCCTCACATGGGAGAACCGCCGTGGCCAACCGGCCCGACGCCACCACATCTCGCACGGAACGCTAGGCGTCGCCTTCGCCCTTGCCGCGACGGCAGAGGCCACCGGGCGCAACGATCTGATGCATTTCGCCCTCGCGGGTGCAGCCGACGTGGTGGCCCGCAACGAAGCGGGCCCGGAGGGTTTCCTCGTCCCTCACTCCGATCCACAGCAGCAGCACGAGCGCATCGAGCGCTACAGCTACGGCTGGTGCCACGGCCCGACTGGTGACGCCCAGGTATTCCGCCTGCTCGGGCAGCTCACCGGCGACTCGTCGTGGGCCAGCCTGGAGGAGCGCTGCTGGCACACCGTGCTCGCCTCGGGACTTCCACGGCGCAAACGCCCCGGATTCTGGGACAACAATGGCCGCTGCTGCGGCACCGCTGGCGTTCTCGCCCTCGCGTGCGATCGCGAGGTCGAACACAGTGACGGGCTTGTCTTCGCTGACGTCCTCGTCGCTGATCTGGCGGGCCGCGCGACCCGCGACGACCAGGGCGTCCACTGGCGAAACATCGAATACCGCGACAGCCCTCCCGAACTCGAGCCACACCACGGCTGGGCGATGGGCAACGCCGGCATCGCCCGTGAACTGCTCCGCCACGCGCGCCTCAGCGCAGGGAGGGATCCGACATACGCAGTCGACTGGCCCGACCATCCTCCAGTGCTTCGATCCTGACAAGCAGCTCGGAGCGTCGGGCTCGACCGGCCGGCGATCCCGCGACGATGTCGAGAGCGGTCGGGTAGAACACATGAGGCGCTGTGCTAGCCCGGAGCGACCACGTCTACAGGGTGTTTTCGCTCGTCAGCAGGTCGGCGAGTTGCCGCGCGTTGGTCTGTGCGTAGTTGCGGTAACAATTGTTCATCAGTACGTGGGTCTCCCGTGCCTGCTCGGCCAGGGACTGGACCTTCGGCTTCCACTGCTCGAGCTCGGCCTCGGAGTAGAGGTAGCCGAAGCGCTGGTAGATATCCCGGCTGGTCCAGTTGTCACTGTGGCCGTGGAAGCGGACCACCGCCAGATCGGCGGTCGCGGCCACCACCGGAGGCACCGATGAGGCATGGCCCTGTGGCATGTCCACACAGACGTACGGAAGGGCGTAGGACGTCAGGAAGTCCAGTGTCTCCGCCCGGTTGTCCTCCGACATCCAGGTCTTGTTGCGGAACTCCACACAGATCCGGTAGGGCTCGCAGCGCCGCTTGCACTCGAGGATGTAGTGCTTGTTGGTCTTGCCGATCGGGAACCACTGCGGGAACTGGAACAGCAGGGCGCCGAGCTTGCCCGCGGCATGCAGCGGCTCGAGTGCCGACAGGAATCGCTCCCAGACACTGTCCACAACGGACTCTTCCAGATCTTTGAGGTACAGGTTCTTCGTCGCCCCCTCCGGCCGGAGGTCCTTGTACAGCGCGGTCGGCCGGGTCGGATGCTGGGTCAGGAGCGAGAACGCCTTGATGTTGAAGGTGAAGCCCGGTGGCGTGCGCGCCGCCCACAGGTCGCTGTTGCGCTCGTTGGGAGGGGTGTAGTAGGTCGAGTCAACCTCGACCAGCGGGAACTGCTTTGCGTAGTACGCGAGCCGCTCGGCGGGGGTTGTCACGTCGTCGGGATACCAGCCCGAGGCCAGCAAAGTCTTGTCCGTCCATGATGCGGTGCCGACCCGGATCCGACCCATGGCGCTCAGCGCAGGGTGCCGGCCCGCCAGCAGGCAGCGGCTCGGCGCAGCGCCTGGGCGGTGTCGAGGTTGCGCGCGGCCAGCTCGACATCCTCCCCGATCTGCTCGCGGCCGGTCGCCACCACCCGGAAGAAGGCGGCGGCACGTTCCAGGGCCACGTCGAAGTCACCCTCGTAGGCGCCGGTCAGGACCGCGTCGGAGAGCTGCCGGACCGCCGCCGGGTCGGCGTCGGCAGCGACGCCGGCCACCACCTCGTCGACCGGCGCGAAGGCGACGCCGGCGCGGTAGGCCCGGGCGACCGCCTCGCCCTGACGGCCACACCAGGTCTGCAACAGGTACAGCGCCCACAGCGCCCCCGGCAGGCTGTCCGCCGGCGCATCGCGCCACAGCTCCGACAAGGTGTCCAGGCCAACCTCGTCGACCAGCCGGACGAATTGTGCGGTTGGGCCGCCGTGCTCGCCGCGGCCAGCCTCGACCACCACCGCGGCGGTCGCGTGCGCCAGCTCGAGCCGGGCGAACGGGTCGCCGCCGCCGGCGTCGCGGGCCAGCCGTTCGACATCGGCCGCCAGCAGCGGGCGGACCGGCCGGCGGGGGGGCTCGGTCACGGTCGGCGGCTCCTCCCTGCGCTGCGGCGGGCACCCGGGTCGGGCGACCGGTCCAGTGTAGAAACCGCCGGCCGATAGCGGGCAAGCCGGCGATCGGCGCGCGGGAATGTCGTAGCGGCAGGTACGGTTAGCCAAGCGCCGGTCCGATCCATGCCCCCCGGACCCAACCTTGTCGCTACGAGCGACCACCCGCCGTGAGGCGAGCTGGCGGTACCGGCGTCGAAATGGCCGTCCCGATCAGGGGCGGCCATCTCTTTGCGTACGGCATGCTTGGCCGCATGTGCCGAAGCATCAAGACGCTGCGACCGCCCGCTGTCGACCAGCCCACCGAGGCCGATATCGCGGCGGCGGCCCTGCAGTACGTACGCAAGGTCTCGGGCTACCGGGTGCCCTCCAGGGCCAACGCGGAGGCGTTCGACCGCGCCGTGGATTCGGTGGCGCAGGCCACCTCCGAGTTGCTCACGACCCTGGTCCAGCGCGGCTAGCCGGCGCCGGCCGGTCAGTGCAGGCGGGCCAGCAGGAAGCTCTTGGCCAGCGGGTTGGCCAGCACCCCGCCGGTCTGCCCGCCGTAGACGAACACGGCGAAGGCGAAATCGCCCTGGTAGCCGGTGAACCACGAGTGCGCCTGGGGTGGCTTGGTGGTGCCGAATTCGGCCGTACCGGTCTTGCCGGCGACCGGGCCGCCGGGTACGCCGGCCAGTGCAGTGGCCGTCCCGTCGGTCACCACGGCCCGGGTGAACTCGCGCAGGCTGGCCAGCACCGGCGGTGTCAGCCGCCCGCCGGCGGGGTTGTGGTCCGGCGGGGTGGGCGGCCCGGCCACCAGCTGCGGCACCTGGGTCGAGCCGAAGGCGACGGTCCCGGCCATCAGCGCCTCCGCCAGCGGGCTGACCAGCACGCGGCCCTGCCCGATCGCGTCGAAGGCGCGTTCAACCAGCCCGCTGGGCGCCGGCACCGAACCGCTGAAGGAAGCCACCCGCAGGTGCCAGCCGGCGCCGATGCCGTAGCCCTCGGCGGCGCGCCGGAAGGCGGCGGGATCCAGCCGCGCGCCCAGCTCGGCGAAGGTGGTGTTGCAGGACTTGGCGAATGCGGTGCGCAGCGGCACCTGGCCCAGGGCGAACGTGTTCTCGTTCGGGATCGTCCGGCCGCCGATGACCACGCTGCCGGGGCAGGCAACCGTGTCCGTCGGCCGTACCAGACCCGCGGTAAGAGCCGCCGTGGCTGTGACGATCTTGAAGGTGGACCCCGGGGGGTATTTCCCCTCGAGCGCGATGTCGAAGGGGGCGGTGGGGCTGTTGGCCACCGCGAGAATCTCGCCGGTCGAGGGCTTGACCGCAACGATCGCGGCCGGCAGGGCGACCCGGGCAAGAACCGCGTCGGCGGCCGCCTGGGTGCCCCGATCGAGGGTGAGCCGAACCGGGCGGCCGGCGTGGCCGGCGATGGTGGCGAGTGCGGCCACGACGGCGCCCTTACCGTCGATCAGCGAGATCACTCCCGTTGGGGTCCCGGCGAGGTCGGAGTTGAGCACCCGCTGCAGGCCGGTCAGGCCAAGTTCGTCGCCCACCCGGTAGCCCGCGCCGGCCGCCGCGGCGACGTCGGCGGTGGCGGGTCCGACCTTGCCCAGCAGCGGCTGGGCGAAGTGCGGCGCCGGGGTGAGATCCTTGACCCCGGTCCGGAAGACGGTGCCCGGCAGCTCGTGGATGGCCGATCGCACCCGGAGATAGTCGGACTTGCGCAGCGTGATCACGGGAACGAAGTCGGTCGGCTTCGCCTTGCCCACGTCGCGGATGATGGGGGCCGGATCGAGGCCCAGCGCGGTCCCGAGCGTCCTGGCCAGCGAGGCCAGGTCGGTGACCTTGCGCGGCTCGACCCCGACGATGACCACATCCGTCTGCACCGACAGCGCGACGTTGGCGCGGTCGAGGATCGCCGCCCGGGGCGGCAGCGTGCGGCTCAGCCGAAGCCGCTGGCCGACCGCCAGGCGCGGCTGGATGTCACTGGGATCCCAGTGGATCAGCCACTTGTCCTTTGGCCGGACCAGCAGGAGCCGACCGGCGTAGGTCCACGGTTGAGCGAGTCCGGGAATCGTCCAGGACACCTGGAAGGCTGCAGTCCCCCGCTTGTCCTTCGCCGTCGTCACCCGGCCCTTGACCGCGTGCACCTTGCTCACCCCGACCTGCGCCTGCGCGTCGGTGAGGGCCGCCTGCGCTGCGGCAGGAGCGTCGGTCAGCTTGCCGGCGGCCACCAGGTCGCCGGCGGACCAGTCCCGCAGGTAGGCATCGACCGTGCCGTCGGCCTTCGGCGCGGACGTGCAGGCGGCCAGGCCGGCGAGGGCAAGTGGCACGCACATTGCCACGGCGAAGCGCCGTCTCGGCCTCATCCCCCGAACCTCCCTGGGCCTGCTCGCCGGCGTGCGCCGAATCCGCGCCAGCCTACGACCGGCCGACGACGTCGTACCGCTGGGGCACAGTGGACGGCAGGAGGTGCAGATGACCACTGCTGTCGAGCTGGATCGGGCCGCCGGCGCGCTGCTCGGGACGGCGTGCGGCGATGCGCTGGGCGCGGGGTACGAGTTCGGCAGCGCACCGCTGCCGCCGCCAGGGGTAGCGACCGCGATGATCGGTGGCGGCCTGGGCGGGTTCGCCCCCGGCGAGTGGACCGATGACACGGCGATGGCCGTGTGCGTGGCCGAAGTAGCCGCCACCGGGGCCGACCTGCGGACCGAAGCCGCGCTGGACCGGGTTGCCGAGGGCTTCGCGCGGTGGTTCGCCGGCGGTCCCGCCGACGTCGGCGTACAGACCCGCGGCGTGCTGTCCGCCGGCAGCGCGACCGCCGCGGGTCAGCGCCGCGCGGCGGCTGCGCTGCACCGCCGGACCGGCCGGACGGCCGGCAACGGGTCACTCATGCGAACGGCTGCCGTCGCGCTGGCCCATCTCGGCGACGACGAGGCGCTGCGCGATGCCGCCACCGCGGTCAGCGAGCTCACCCATTCCGACCCGCTGGCCGGCGAAGCATGCGTGCTGTGGTGCATCGGGATCGACCGGGCGGTGCGGCTCGGCACGTTCGACGGGGTGCGAGAGGGGCTGGCGCAGCTGCCGGCCGGCTCGCGCGACCGCTGGGCGGCGTGGCTCTCCGCGGCGGAGGCCGCGCCACCGGACCGCTTCGCCCCCAACGGCTTCGTGGTGCCGGCGCTGCAAGCGGCCTGGAGCGCCGTGATCCGCACAGCGGTGCCCTCGGATGACCCGGAACAGGCCAGCTTCGGGTGCCTGCACCTGCAGCACTCCCTGCAGGCCGCGGTGCGGGCCGGAGACGACACCGACACCGTGGCGGCCATCGCCGGCGCCCTCCTCGGTGCGCGTTGGGGGGCCTCGGCCGTGCCGGCGCGGTGGCGCCGGCTTCTGCACGGCTGGCCGGGGCTGCGGG
>JALZAK010000019.1 GCA_030948385.1 Actinomycetota bacterium | reverse complement strand
CCACCAGCGTGTCCAGCACGAGTCGCTCCTCCTGCCGGAGCCGGGTCATCACCGGGACCGACAGGCGGGAGAACAGCTGGCGGGTTCCGCCACAGGTCACCCCCCAGGCCACCCGACGGCCGTACCGCCGCTGCGCCTCGCGGGCAATCGCGACCCGGGTGTCCCGAGTGCGCTCGCGAAAGGCCTCGATCGCCTTGACCGGCTCCCCTCGGCCCGGCGACACCAGCTCGCCGACGACGGTGATCTCCTCGCGGTCGACCACGATCTGGGGCTCGCCGATAAACCACTCCGATGGCAGCCGGCCGGCCAGCCACTCGGCCAGCTCGGCGGTCTCGGCCATGATTACAACGTAGCGCCGGGTCGGCCTGCTGTTCAATGTCGTTGTGAACCGCCGGCGCAGCCAGATCTCCCTGTCTGACGGCCGCACCCTCATCTACTTCGACGAGAGCGACGACGCGGATCGCGAGGCCCACGACCCGCGCGACCTGCCACGCACGACAACGACGTCGGAGATCCGCTACGACCGGCTGCTCGACCAGTGGGTCGCGATCGCATCGCACCGCCAGGGGCGCACCTTCCTCCCCCCCACCGACCAGTGCCCGCTGTGCCCGTCCCGCGCCGGCCATCAGACCGAGATCCCGGCCGATGACTACGACGTCGTGGTGTTCGAGAACCGGTTCCCCTCGCTGGCGATGGAGGCCGAGGCGTCCTTCGTGGTCGGCTCGCAGGATTCGGTGTTCCCCCGCCGGCCGGGGATCGGCCGTTGCGAGGTGGTGTGCTTCACCAGCGATCACGACTCGTCGTTCGCGCGCCTCTCACCGGACCGTGCGCAGACCGTCATCGATGCCTGGATCGACCGCACGGTCGAACTGTCGGCGCTGCCTGGCGTCGAGCAGGTATTCGTCTTCGAGAACCGCGGCGAGGAGATCGGGGTCACGCTTGCTCACCCGCACGGCCAGATCTATGCCTACCCGTTCGTCCCGCCCCGGGTACGCCGGATGCTCACCTCCGCCCGCGGGCATCGCGACGCGACCGGTGAGTGCCTGTTCTGCGCCGTGCTGGCCGCCGAGCGGGCCGACGGCCGGCGGGTGGTCACGCAGACAGATCTCTGGACCGCGTTCGTGCCGGCGGCCGCGCGGTGGCCGTACGAGGTGCACGTCTATCCCAACCGGCACCTGCCGGACCTGCCCTCGCTGTCAGCGGCGGAGCAGGCTGAGCTGGCCGCGATCTACCTCGACGTGCTCGGAAGGTTCGAGGCGCTGTTCGACACACCGACCCCCTACATCGCCGGCTGGATCCAGGCGCCGATCGGCGAGGATCGCGACCTCGCGCACCTGCACGCGCAGGTCTTCACGGTGCGACGCGCGCCGGGCAAGCTCAAATACCTGGCCGGCAGCGAATCGGGGGTGGGCGTGTTCATCAACGACATCACCCCGGAGCACGCCGCCGCCACGCTGCGCGGGGACTAGGCGCGAGCCGCCAGCGCCCGACCGACATATTCCATCAACTCGGAGTCGACCGCGCCGCGGGAAGCCGACTCGACACCCTCCTCCGCGTACATCCGGCCGAGCGATGCCCGGACTCCCGGATCGCCGCCGGTGAACTGCTCGATCAGCCCTTGCCAGCGCCCGGCCAGTTCCTGGACACGCGGGTCGGCTGGGTCGGTGCCCGCTGCCCGCTCCTGCTCCATCGCGGCGATCAGGTCGACCCAGTCCTGCTCCGCCCGGCGCATGCCCTCCGCACCGAGTTCTTGCCGGCGTTGCGCCAGCTGGGCTTGCTGCTCGTCGGTGTAGTACTTCTCCATCCTCGTCATCCCTTCCATCGCTTCCAGTAGGACCGTGACGGCGGGCCGGCTGGTCCGATCGAGCTGAGCCAGCACGCTGACCAGGCGCTGACGCAACCGCTGCTGAGCCAGCAGGTGGTCGTCGAGGCGCCGCAGTTGCTCGCCGACAAGCGCCGGCAGGTCGCAGTCGGTGTCCAGCGCTGCCCGCACGTCGGCAAGCGGCAGGCCGAGCTGGCGTAGTGCCAGGACCCGGTACAGCCGGTGCACGTCGGCCTCGGTGTAGCGCCGGTGTCCAGCCGCCGAACGCTCGGACGGCACCAGCAAGCCCAGGTCGTCGTAGTGGTGCAGGGCCCGCACGGTGAGCCCGGTCGCCGCAGCGAGCTCACCTATCCGCCACCGCCGCACCCCGGTCACGCCGTCGACGCTAGAACCTCACGTCGCGTCCGGTGCAACTCAGTCGCGCCCGTCGTGTGGTGGCAGCGCCAACCCGCACCCGGGGCAGTCGCTGCTGCTCGTCACGGCCGAAGCCTAAGCAGGCCGCCGAGCGCCGACGAGCACAATTGGTCGGTGGAACTGCTTGCGGCCTGGACGAACCTCGTACACCGGCTAGGCGGCCACCCCGACCCAGCCGCCGGTCGGAGGTTGCTGGCCCGGTACGCCGAGCCGCACCGGCATTACCACACCGTGACGCACCTGGTGGCTGTGCTGTCCACAGTGGACACTCTCGCGCCGGAGGCGGCCGAACCGGACATCGCCCGGCTGGCCGGGTGGTACCACGACGCGGTGTACAACCCCTCCCGCAGCGACAACGAGGAGTGCAGCGCGCTGTTGGCCGAGGATGAGTTGGCACAGATGGTGCTGCCCCACCGCTATGTCGAGCGGGTAGCGGCGCTCGTCCGGATCACGGCCGCTCACCATCCCCCAGCCGGCGACGCCGAAGCAGCCGTGCTCTGCGACGCCGACCTGGCGGTACTCGCCGCGCCGGCGCCGGAGTACGACGCGTACGTCGCGGCGGTGCGCCGCGAATACGCCCACGTGGGTGACGCCGGCTGGCGGGTCGGCCGGGGCGATGTGCTGGGGCGACTGGTGGCGCTGCCCCAGCTGTTCTGGACCCGACCGGCCCGGGCGTGGGAGCCGGGCGCACGGGCCAACCTCAGCCGGGAACTGGCGGGGCTGGCCGGCCCTTCGGCCGGCGCAGACCGGCCGCGGTGAGCCGGCCCAGCAGCTCGCGCACCCCGACCGGCTCGGCCCCCAGCGCGACCGCCCGATCGCGCAGCGGCTCCGGCACGTCGTAGTGGTCGCCCTGGAAGGCCCGGCGGGGCACCCCGAGCCGGGCGGCGAAATCGTGCAACTCGTCGTAGGACCGGTCACTGACCAGGTGCGCCCACAGGCGGCCTTGCCACGGCCAGACGGCCGGGTCGACCAGGATCGCCATCCGGGCCAGCCTACGAGCGCACGGGCAGACGGCGAAAGGGCGGCTCCGCCGAAGCGGAGCCGCCCTTCCGGACGGACAGCGGACTCAGAAGTCCATGTCCCCCATGCCGCCGCCGGCGCCGGCACCGGCGCCAGCCGGCTGCTTCTCCGGCTTCTCGGCGATGACGGCCTCGGTGGTGAGGAACAGCGCCGCGATGGACGCGGCGTTCTGCAGCGCCGACCGGGTGACCTTGGCCGGGTCGATGATCCCGGTCTTGATCATGTCGACGTACTTGCCGGTCTCGGCGTCCAGGCCGTGGCCGGTGTCCAGGCCGCGTACCTTCTCGGCGACCACGCCGCCCTCGAGGCCGGCGTTGATCGCGATCTGCTTCAGCGGAGCTTCCAGTGCCACCCGGACGATGTTCGCTCCGGTCGCCTCGTCACCTTCGAGGTCGAGCTTGTCGAACGCCCGCGCCCCGGCCTGCAGCAGCGCCACGCCGCCGCCGGCAACGATGCCTTCCTCGACAGCCGCCTTGGCGTTGCGCACGGCGTCCTCGATGCGGTGCTTGCGCTCCTTGAGCTCGACCTCGGTGGCGGCACCGACCTTGATGACGGCCACCCCGCCGGCGAGCTTGGCCAGCCGCTCCTGGAGCTTCTCCTTGTCGTAGTCCGAATCGGACTTCTCGATCTCGTTGCGGATCTGGTTGACCCGGCCACTGATCTGGTCGGTATCTCCAGCTCCCTCGACGATGGTCGCCTCGTCCTTGGTCACCACGACCTTGCGGGCCTGGCCGAGCAGGTCGACGGTCGCGCTCTCGAGCTTGAGTCCGACCTCCTCGCTGATCACCTGGCCGCCGGTGAGGATGGCGATGTCGCCGAGCATGGCCTTGCGGCGGTCGCCGAATCCGGGTGCCTTGACGGCCACCGACCGGAACGTGCCGCGGATCTTGTTCACGACCAGGGTCGCGAGGGCCTCGCCCTCGACGTCCTCGGCGATGATGGCCAGCGGCTTACCGCTCTGCATGACCTTTTCCAGCAACGGCAACAGGTCCTTGACCGAGGAGATCTTGGAGTTGACGACGAGGACGTACGCATCCTCGAGGACGGCCTCCATGCGCTCGGGGTCGGTCACGAAGTACGGGGAGATGTAGCCCTTGTCGAAGCGCATGCCCTCGGTGAGCTCGAGCTCCAGGCCGAAGGTGTTGCTCTCCTCGACCGTGATGACGCCTTCCTTGCCGACCTTGTCCATCGCCTCGGCGATGATCTCGCCGACGCTGCTGTCGGCCGCCGAAATCGATGCGGTCGAGGCGATCTGCTCCTTGGTCTCGACGTCCTTCGACGCCTGAGCGAGCTGCTCGACCACACTCTCGACCGCCGCCTCGATGCCGCGCTTGAGCGACATCGGGTTGGCGCCGGCGGCCACGTTGCGCAGGCCCTCGCGGACGAGTGCCTGAGCCAGCACGGTCGCCGTGGTGGTGCCGTCGCCGGCGACGTCGTCGGTCTTCTTGGCGACCTCCTTGACCAGCTCGGCCCCGATCTTCTCCCAGGGGTCCTCGAGCTCGATCTCCTTGGCGATGCTGACGCCGTCGTTGGTGATGGTCGGCGCGCCCCACTTCTTTTCCAGCACGACGTTGCGGCCCTTGGGCCCGAGGGTCACCTTGACGGCGTCGGCGAGCTGGTTCATGCCCCGCTCGAGGCCGCGGCGCGCCTCTTCGTCGAATGCGATCATCTTGGCCATACGGTTGCGTCCTCCAGTGGGTCCTGCGGGTGGGTTGGACTGACGCGGTCGGGCCGATGCCCGCGACGGACGGCCTGTGGCCTCACCGCCCCGACCTGCTGGCACTCGAGTGCTCCGAGTGCCAGGTTCAGGTTTAGCACTCTCCCCCGGTGAGTGCAAGCCCAGACCGGGCGGCCCGCCGCTCAAGGGACCGGCTCGAGCCGCCGATGAAGGGGTGGGGTGCCCCGGCGCGGAAACGCGTCGGGGCACTGTCGGCTGTTCGGGGTGTGGACGCAGTTGGGGTGGTTCAACCGAGCAGGCCGGCCGCCCGCGCCGCAGCCAGGGTCGGCGCAATGGTGTGCTTCGGGACGGCCGCGGCGGCCACCGCGTCAAGGGTCTTCAAACCATCACCCGTGTTGAGCACCACGGTTTCGGCTGCGGGATCGAGGTGGCCGGAGGCAAGCAGCCGGCACAGTACAGCGACGCTGACCCCGCCGGCCGTCTCGGCAAAGATGCCCGTGGTCCGGGCCAGCAACCTGATGCCGTCGATGATCTCGGCGTCTGAGACGTGGGCCATCGCACCGCCGGTCCGCCGGACCGCATCCAGCGCGTACGGCCCGTCGGCCGGCGTACCGATGGACAGTGACTTGGCGATGGTGCGTGGTTTCACCGGGGTGACCACGTCGTGGCCCTGCTCGAAGGCCGTCGCGATCGGCGAGCACCCGCTGGCCTGAGCCCCGTACATCCGCCACGCGGCGGCCTCGACCAGGCCGGCCTTGACCAGCTCACCGAAACCCTTGTCGATCTTGGTGAGCAGCGAGCCGGACGCCATCGGCACCACTACCTGGGCCGGTAGCCGCCAGCCGAGTTGCTCGGCGACCTCGAAGCCGAGGCTCTTCGAACCCTCCGCGTAGTAAGGCCGGACGTTCTGGTTGACGAACGCAGTGGTCGCGAACTCGTCGGTCTCGGCGAGCTCGGAGCAGAGCCGATTGCATTCGTCGTAGGAGCCCTCCACCGCGACCAGCGTGCCGCCGTAGATGGCCGTCTGCACCACCTTGGCTGCTTCCAGGTCGGCCGGCACGAACACCACGCTGTCCAGGCCGAATCTCGCCGCGTGCGCAGCGACCGCGTTGGCCAGGTTGCCGGTGGACGCGCAGGCCACCCGCTCAAATCCGAATGCTCTGGCCGCGGTCAAGGCGACGGAGACGACCCGGTCCTTGAACGAGTGGGTCGGGTTGGCGCTGTCGTCCTTGACCCACAGGACGTCCATCCCCAACTCGGCGGCGAGGCGGTCGGCTCGGACCAGCGGCGTCACCCCGGCCCCGAGCTCGATCCGTTCGGCCGGTTCGGCCCCCACGGGCAGCAGCGCGGCGTAGCGCCAGAGGGTCTGTGGGCCGGCCTGGATCTGCTCCCGGGTCACCCCGGCCAGGGTGTCGGGGTCGTAGGCGACCTCGAGCGGGCCGAAGCACTGCTCGCAGGCGTGCAGCGGCAGCAGACCGTACGTCGCGCCGCAGTTGCGGCAGGACAACCCGCGGGCGGCCGAGCGGGCCGGGGCGGCGGTGGTTACGGACATGGCGGCTGGAAGTGTAGGGCCGAGGAGGTGGCGCCGATGCGGCCGGATGCCCGGCGGTGGTACGAGCGGCGGACGTCGCGGGCCGCGGACTGGCCGATAGGCAAGCTCCAGGCGGCCAAGCAGACAACCACGGTCAGCGTGGTGTTGCCGGCACTGAACGAGGAAGCCACCGTGGCCTCGGTGGTGCGCTGCGTTCGGGAGCTGGCCGACTCGACCGGGCTGGTCGACGAGATCGTGGTCATGGACTCCGGTTCGACCGACGGTACGGCCGCCGCGGCCACGGCGGCCGGGGCGCGGGTCGAGCCCGCTGCCGACGTGTTGCCGTCGGCCGGTCACCGCGCCGGCAAGGGCGAGGTGCTCTGGAAGTCGCTGGCCGCGACCTCCGGTGATCTGGTGGCGTTCCTCGACGCCGATGTGGAGTCTGTCGAGCCACACTTCGTGCTCGGCCTGCTCGGCCCGCTGCTCGCCGATCCCCAGGTCAGCCTGGTGAAAGGCTTCTACGAGCGACCACTGGCCGGCGTAGCCGGCGCCGCCGGCGGCAGAGTCACCGAGCTGGTGGCCCGGCCGCTGCTCAACCTGCTCTTTCCCGCCCTGGCCGGCGTGATCCAGCCGCTCTCCGGTGAGTACGCCGGCCGGCGAGTGCTGCTCGAGTCGCTGCCGTTCGACTCCGGCTACGGCGTGGAGACCGCTCTGCTGCTCGACACCCTGCGGGTGGGCGGCCTGGATGCGATCGCCCAGGTTGACCTGGGCGAGCGCCGCCATGCCCACCAGGACCACCTGGCCCTCGGCCGGATGGCCAGCGAGATCATCCAGGCGGTTCTGTGCCGAGTGGACCCGCGCCTACCTGTCGCGACGACACTCACACAATTCAGTCGCGGGACGGGGGGCGACTTCGACCGCGTAACGACGGAGGTGAAGGTGTCCCGGCGGCCGCCGATCGCCTCGGTAGAGGAGTACGCCGGCCGGGCCCGCGCTTGCTGACGGCGGCGGCAGCGAAGGTCGCCGCGATGAGTCACTACGCTGCCGGAATGGCCGGCACCAGGGAGTTGCTTGTCGCGTCCAACCGAGGCCCGCTGTCGCTGGCCACCGGCGAGGACGGCCAGCAGGAGGTGCGCCGGGGCGGCGGTGGCCTGGTCAGCGCAATGAGCTCGGCGATGTCCTCGGTCGAGGGTGTCTGGGTGTGCAGCGCGCTCAACGACCGGGAGCGGGTGGTCGCCCGCCGCGCGCCGCAGGGGCACCTGGCCGGCGCCGGCGTCGACACCGACGGCCTGGACATCCGGATGCTGCCGATCGACGCGATCACCTTCCAGCGTGCCTACAACGGGATCGCGAACCTGACACTGTGGTTCGTCAACCACCTGCTGTACGACACCCCGACCAAGCCGGTGTTCGACCGCCGCTGGCGCCGGCAATGGCAGGCCTACCGGGACTACGGTGGCGCCTTCGCCGAAGCACTCGCGGAGGAGGCCGCGGAAAACGCGACCGTCGTCATACAGGACTACCACCTGGTGCTGACCCCCCGGCTGCTGCGCGAGTTGCGCCCGGACCTGCGGATCGGCCACTTCACGCACACCCCGTGGGCCTCGCCGGACTATTACGCGATGCTGCCCGACGACGTCGCCCGGGACGTACTCGCCGGCATGCTCGGAGCCGACCACGCCGGCTTTCACAGCTCGAGGTGGGCCGAGGCCTTCATGTCCTGCTGTGCCCAGGTGCTCGGCGCCGCCGTCGATGTCAGCGCCGATCGCCGCACGGTCACCTACGAGGGCCACCGCACCGAGATCGGCGTACATGCCCTGGGGGTGGACGGCGACACACTTCTGGAGCGGGCCGGGCAGCCCGATGTGGACCACCGGATCTCGCACCTGCGCGAGTTGGCCGGCGACCGGCGGATCATCACCCGGGTCGATCGCACCGAGTTGTCGAAGAACATCGTGCGTGGACTGCTCGCCTATCGCGAGCTGCTCCGCGAGTACCCGCAGTGGCGTGGCCGGGTGGTGCACGTGGCCTATGCCTACCCGTCCCGGCATGACCTGCCCGAATACCGCGAGTACACCGCGGCGGTGCAGCGCCTTGCCGGCGAGATCGACGACGAGTTCGCCGCCGGCGACTGGACCCCGCTACTGCTCGGCGTGACAGACGACTATCCCGGCTCGCTGGCGGCGTTCCGCCTGGCCGAGGTGCTGCTGGTGAACCCGATCCGGGACGGGATGAATCTGGTGGCCAAGGAGGGCCCGGTGCTGTCCGAGCCTGGCTGCGCCCTGGTGCTCTCACGTGAGGCCGGCGCTGCCGACGAGCTCGCCGCCGACGCGTTCATGGTCAACCCGTACGACGTCTCGCAGACCGCGGAGGCGCTGCACGAAGCGTTACTGCTGCCCGCCGACGAGCGGGCGGCAAGATGCCGGCGGCTGGCGGCAGCCGGCACTGCGCTGCCGCCAG
Source organism: Actinomycetota bacterium (assembly GCA_030948385.1). Taxonomy (GTDB): domain Bacteria; phylum Actinomycetota; class Actinomycetes; order Mycobacteriales; family QHCA01; genus QHCA01. Next base: position 23,199 of record JALZAK010000019.1, on the reverse strand, counting down.
CCGAGTGGTTCGCCGGGCAGCTGAGCGCGCTGCGCACGTAGGCTGCACGGCGTGGTCGACCATACTCTGAGCATGACTGCGCGACTCCGACCATCCTCTTTAGACAGTCGGCGCGGTGTGGTCAAACTGCATCCCGAGGTTCTGGCAGCGCTCGGCGGGAGGCCGTGGGACGTGCTCGGCCTGGTCGGCAGCCGGAGCACCGGCGCGCTCGCCGCGCTCGCCGATCCCGATACGCCGCACGGTCTGCTGCTCTGCGACGACCTGATCCTGGGCAACCTGGGACGGCGAGACGGCGGAGCCGTCGAGGTCGGCGTCGTCGCGGCGCGCACCGCGCACACCGTCGTCGTGGCCGGCCCGCCTGAGGTGACCGCGACGGTGCCGCCGGAAACTCTCCGCCTGGCCCTGCTCGGCAAGGTCGTCACCGAGGGCGACAACGTGTCGTTGCTGCCGCAGGACTTTGCCCCGCCGGCCGGTTCGACCGGCGCCCTGCTGCAGGCCGCCCGGCGCAGCATCAGCAACGCGGTGGGCACGGGGTGGACATCGGTGCTGCTCACCGTCACGAGTGCCGAGCCGGCGGAAACCGCCGTCGTGGCCATGGACACGGTGGTCGGCTGGCGAGACGGCACGTCGACCACGGGCAGCGCCACTCCGGCGCCGGCACACCCCGACGATCCAGCGCCGGCGATCGAGGACCTTCCCGGCCTGGAGACGCAGGCCGCGGCCCTGCATGAGTGGCTGGACCTCGGCTTCCATCACGCCGACCTCCTCACCCGCCTCGGCACCCGCGCCCAGCTCGGCACGCTGGTGACCGGTGCCGCCGGCTCGGGCAAGTCCAGCCTGGTCCGGGCGGTGGCGGCCCAGGTGAGCGCAAGGGTCGTGCGGCTTTGGGCTCCCGAGCTCGCCGCCGTCACGGCGGATGCCGGCGCCCGGCGGCTGCGCGACGCGCTCGCACAGGCCAGGCAGCAGGCTCCCAGCGTGCTGCTGATCGAGGACGTCGAGGCACTCGCGCCGCGGGAAGGCCCGGCAGCGCTCGCCACGGTGCTTCTCGACGTGCTCCGCGAGGCCGCCGGCACGGCCGGCGTGGCGCCCATCTGCACGAGCAGCCGCCCGGAATCCGTCGACCCGGCGCTGCGCCAGCCCGGGGTGCTCGACCACGAGCTTTCGGTCAGCCTCCCCGACCGCAGCCGGCGCCGAGCGATCCTCGCAGTGCTGACCCGCGGTATGCCACTAGCGCCCGACGTTGCCCTGGAGGAGGTCGCGGCGCGCACTCCGGGCTTCGTCGCCGCGGACCTGATGGCCCTCTCGCGGGAGGCCGGAGTGCGCGCGGCCAGCCGGCAGCGGGACGCGGAATCGCCGGTGGTCGCCCAGCAGGATCTGCTCAGCGCCCTGTCCGCCGTCCGGCCGACCGCCATGGCCGAGTCGAGCATTGACATCCCCGACCTGTCGCTGGACGACGTCGGTGACATGGCCGAGGTCAAGCGGGTGCTCACCGAGACCGTCCTATGGCCACTGTCCTATCCGGACACCTTCGCTCGGCTCGGCGTGCAGCCGGCCCGAGGTGTGCTGATGTACGGGCCGCCGGGCTGCGGAAAGACCTACCTCGTGCGCGCTCTGGCCGGCTCCGGACAGGCCAATGTGCTGTCGGTCAAGGGCGCGGAACTGCTGTCCAAGTGGGTCGGCGAGAGCGAGCGGGCGGTACGCGAGCTGTTTCGCCGGGCCCGCGAAGCGGCGCCGGCGTTGGTCTTCCTCGACGAGGTTGACGCGCTCGCTCCGCGACGCGGCCAGTCCACCGACGGTGGGACGACCGACCGAGTGGTCGCCGCCCTGCTCACCGAGTTGGACGGCGTGGTCGAGCTGCACGACGTCGTCGTCATCGCAGCCACCAACCGGCCCGATCTGATCGACCCGGCCCTGCTGCGGCCGGGACGGTTGGAGCGCATGGTGTTCGTCCCGCCCCCGGACGCCGCTGCCCGCGAGCAGATCCTCCGGGTGGCGGCCAGGCACACCCCGTTGGCTCCGGACGTCGACCTCTCTGCCGTAGCGGCCGGGACCGAGGGCTACTCGGCTGCTGATTGCGCGGCGGTGGTACGCGAGGCAGCTCTCGGCGCGATGCGCGAATCACTCGATGCTCCCGCCGTCACCTCGGCGCACCTGACAGCTGCCTTGGCCGTGGTCCGGCCGTCGCTGGATCCGGTCGTGGTGGCCCGGCTGGCGACGTACGCCGCCGACCGCTGATTCTCAGGTAACCGCCGCCGACAGCGCAGCGAGCAACTCGGCCATGCCCTGCGGGCCGTCTACGACCAGGTCGGCTCGGTCGGCCACCTGCGGCGCCTCGGTCGAGGCGCTGCATACGGTCAGCCCGGGCAGCCCGCCGGCCCGCATGTCCTCGATGGCGGCAAACGCCGGCAGGTCACCGAGGTCGTCGCCGGCAAAGAGCACCGTCCGCGCGTCGTACTCGCTGACCAGGGCTCGTAGAGCGCCGCCCTTGTCGAAGCCCGGCGGCCGGATCTCGACGACCGCGCGACCGCGATGGGCTTCCAGCCCGTGCCGGCCGGCTAGGTCGCGGATCGGGTCGTACACCGCGTCGAGTTCGGCGTCCGGATCCGGCGCGGCCCGGGTATGCACGACCAGCGAGAGCCCCTTGTCTTCGGTCCAGGCCGACCGCCCGTCGAGCACATCGGGCAGCGCGTCCCGTACGGCGTCGAGACCGGGCGCAGGGTCACTCTCGGTGAGCCGGCCGGCGGTCCACCGCTGCGCGCCGTACTGGCCGGCAATGACCAGTCCGGGGATCGTCTGCACGCCGGCCACATCGGCCAGCCAGCCGGCCGGGCGGCCGGTGACGAGAGCCACCTGCCCGAACGCAGCCGCCGCCGCGGTCAGGGCGGCCAGGCCCGCTGCCAGCGGCCGGGCGTCCTCGGGCCGCGGCACGATGGGCGCGAGGGTGCCGTCGAAGTCCAGCGCGATCAGCGCCCCGCCCGGATCAGCGAGGATCGCGGCCAGACCGGCCCGGCCGGCTTCGGTACGCGGGTCGGGGTAGCTCACCCGAAGTCGCGGGTCACCACGACGGTCAATCCGGTACCGGGCAACAGCGGGGCGTTGGAGCGCGGCTCGATGTCGCCGATGCTCGGAAACTGCCGGGCGAGCAGCCGCGCAGCGTCGAGCTGTCCGGGCGCGTAGTACACCGTGCTGACCCGGTACCGCCCGGTCAGGCTGCCGACCTGCTGGACCCGCCAGCCGGCGGACTCGAAACGCTGAGCCGAGGCGGCACCGAGCCCGGTGATGGTGGAGTTGTTCAGCACCGTCAGGGCCGGGCGGGTGACAGCCGGCGTCGTGGCCGGCGTCGAGGCGGTGCGGTGCACCGGTGGGTGCGGCCGGGCCGGTGGAGATGCGCGGTGGGTGAGTGTCGGCCGAGGCGTAGGCGCCGTGGCGGCGCTGGTCTGCCTCGGCTGCGGTGCCGGCGAATGCCCCGACAGGCTGGCGCTGCTGTCCGACGGTCGACCGCGCAACCCCACCAGCACGGCCACCGTTGCGACGATCGCCATTACCGCGATGCCAGCGCCCACTACGCGGTCGCGCCACGGTACGGCTGCCGCTGACGGGCGGTGTGTGCCGTTCGTCGCCGTGCCTCTCAGACGTCGATGCCCAGCCGGCGGGCCGACCGTTGCCGCTGCCGGGTCGAGCGCAGCCGGCGCAGGCGCTTGACCAGCATGGGATCGGCGATCAGCGCCTCGGGCCGGTCAATCAGCGCGTTCAGCACCTGGTAGTAGCGAGTGGCGGACATGTCGAACAGATCCCGGACGGCCTGCTCCTTGGCACCGGCGTACCGCCACCACTGCCGCTCGAAGGCGAGGATCTCGCGGTCCCGCCGGGACAAAGCGTCGCCGGCAGGGGACTCGGCGGCGCGCGAGTGCGCTGCGGCGTCCATCTCTCTCCTTCGCCGTCGACCCACCCAACAGCCGAATGACACCGATGTCATTCGTACCGGGCCATTAGACCACGACCGCACTATCGGCACCTGCAGGCCAGCCGGCAAGCGTCGCGCGTCGTCGATCAGCCCGCGCGGTCGCCGCGCAGCTCGTCCATCCCCTCGACCCGGCTGCGCACGGGGGCGTACCCGAGCCCGACCCGCGCCTTGCTGATGTCGATCGTGCACTCGAGGCTGGACAGCCACAACGACATGTAGTCCAGCGGCGGGGCGCCAGGCAACCGGGCCAGTCGCCAGGTCGTCTCGCCGGCGCCTGCCAGCACGCGGGCCGCGCCGGCCGGCACCGAGCGTCGTGGCGGAGTAACCCCCTGGGTGAGCATCAGTTCGGTGATGAAGTCGCGAAAGATCACCGGCTGACCGTCGGTGACGAAGTACGCCTGCCCCGGACGGCCCCGCTGCGCCGCGAGCACGAGCCCGTGGACTGCGTTGTCGACATGCGTGACATCGGTGCGGTGGGTGCCACCCCCGATCCAGGCGAATCGGCGTGAGCGAACCGCGTGGACGAGCTCGGGGAGGACGGTGGCGTCGCCGGCACCCCAGACGAATCGCGGCCGGACCACCAGCGTCTCCAAACTGCCGCCGTTGGCGGTCAGCACCGCCTGCTCGGCAACCGCTTTCGACGCGGCGTAGGGTGCCCGCGAGTCCGGCCGCAGCGGGGCGGTCTCGTCGACTCCCACCAGTGCCCGACCGTCTAGCAGGGCAGCCTCGGTGCCGACGTGCACCAGCCGGCGGACGGAACTCCCGCGGAGCGCCTCGAGCACATGTACGGTGCCGTCCACGTTGACCCGCCAGAAGTCCGAGCGGCTTCCGCCGCGGGTAGTCAGGGCGGCCGAGTGAAACGCCAGCTCGCTGTCGCCGGCGCCGGCGCGCAGCGCGCTGACGTCGCCGAGATCTCCCGGCACCGGCGTCGCGCCGAGTGCGGCCACCAGCCGCTGGGCCGCCGGGCTGCGGGCCAGCGCCCGTACGTCGAAACCGTCGGCTACCAGCCGCTGGATCAGCCGGCCGCCGATGAAGCCCGAGCCGCCGGTGACGAACGCGGTGGTCATCGACTAGCCGCCGGGGCCGTGCTGCCGTACGGAAAGAAGATGTTCGCGGACCGCACGGCTGATGTCGCCGAGCTGGCTCACTTGCGCGGGCGTCAACGGGTCGAACAGGTGCCGGCGGACCGCTTCGACATGCCCGGGCGCCGCCGCTTCCAGCGCGGCGAACCCCTCATCGGTCAGCACCGCCACCGCCCCGCGGGCGTCGGTCGGGCAGGCCTGCCGGCGGACCCACCCGGCCTCCTCCAGCCGGCCGACGGCGTGGGACAGCCGACTACGGGAGGACCGCGAGCGCTCGGCCAGTTCGCTCATCCGCAGCGCCCGCCCGTCCGCCTCCGACAGCCGGACCAGCACCTCGTAGTAGGCGTGCGGCATGCCGGCGGCCCGTTGCATCTCGCGCTCCAACTCGTCAGCCAGCAGGCGGTGAGCCTCCAAGAATGCGCGCCAGACCCGCTGCTCGTCACCGCTGAGCCAGCGCGGCTGCGCCCGGTCCGGATTCATCGGGTCATCGTACCGCGTTTGTTGAGTTCTCAACCAACTTGCAGTAGGGTCTCAGTTGAAGGTTCAACTATGTAGGGAGACGCTCATGACTACCGCCCCAACCCTCACCCAGATCCCCGGCTACGTCGCCGGCACCTGGGCTATCGACCCGGTGCATTCCGACCTCTCGTTCACCGTCCGGCACATGATGGTGAGCAAGGTCCGGGGCAAGTTCCACCGGGTCGAGGGCCAGATCATCACGGCCGCGGACCCCTTGGCGTCGTCAGCCACCGCCACGATCGACCTGGCGTCCTTCGACACCGGCAACGAGCAGCGGGACAACCACATCCGCTCCGCCGACTTCTTCGACATCGAGAAGTACCCCACGATGACCTACCGCAGCACCGCGATCCGGGCCAGCGGTGACGGCTTCACCGTCGACGGCGAGCTCTCGCTGCACGGCGCCACCCGTCAGGTCCCGTTGCGGGTCGAGCTCAACGGCTTCGGCCCGGACGGGTACGGCGGAACGCGGGCCGGCTTCTCCGCCACCGGGGAGATCAACCGGCGGGACTTCGGCATCGACATCTCCCTGCCACTGGACGGTGGCGGCGTCGTCGTCGGCGACAAGGTCACATTGGTGCTCGAGATCGAGGCCGTACTGCAGGCGCCGGCCGCCTGACCCGGGCGGATGTGCGATCGTGTCCGGCCATGCGGATATTGCTGATCGGGGCGCCCGGAGCCGGTAAGGGCACGCAGGCGGCCAAGATCTCCGAGCACTACCGCATCACGCACATCTCCAGCGGGGACCTCCTGCGCAAGCACGTCGGAGATGGCACCACGATCGGCCGCGCCGTCAAGCAGTACGTCGACCGTGGGGATCTGGTCCCCGACGCCTTCGTGATGGACATGCTGCGCAAGCCCGTGGTCGCCGCCAACGAAGGCGGCGGCTACGTGCTCGACGGCTTTCCGCGGACCATCGAGCAGGCCGAGGCCGCCTACGCAACGGCCCGCGAGCTCGGCGTCTCGGTGCAGATCGCGGCCTTTCTCGACGTGCCCCGCGAGGAACTGATCCGCCGGCTATTGGCCCGCGGCCGGGGCACGGACGACACCGACGAGGTGATCGCGCACCGGCTGGAGATCTTCGATCAGCACACGAAGCCGATGCTGGACTACTACGCCGAGCGTGAGGAGTTGGTCTGCGTCGACGGGTCTCCCCCGCCGGCCGAGGTGACCCGGTCGCTGCTGGCCCAATTGGACAAGGTGCGCCCAGCGATCTCGTGACCGCTCCTCCGTACGCTGGCCGGATGCGCCCGCGGGCCGAAGTCGCGGTCGACGAGGCGTTGGTGCGCTCGTTGCTCGCCGAGCAGCATCCCGATCTTGCTCAACAGGTGCTGCTCCAGGTCGATGGTGGTTGGGACAACGTCCTGTGGCGGCTCGGCGACGAGCTGCTCGTTCGCCTTCCCCGACGCTTCGTTGCTGCCGGCCTTACCGCCAACGAGCAGCGCTGGCTGCCGGTGCTGGCGCCCGGGCTGCCACTTCCGGTGCCGGCGCCTGTCCGGATCGGCCAGCCCTCCGCCGCCTTCCGCTGGCCATGGTCGGTAGTGCCGTGGCTGGCCGGGGTGCCGGGCGACCAGGCCGCGATCACCAGGCCCGTACAGGCCGCCGACGTTCTCGGCCGGTTTCTCCGAGCGCTGCATCAGCCCGCGCCGGCCGAGGCACCGAACAACCCGTACCGAAGTGTCCCGCTGCGGCAGCGCTCGGCGGACTTCGAGCGTTGCCTTGCCCAGGCATGTGACGAGGTCGACGCCGGGGGGGTACGTCGTGTCTGGGAGCAGGCCCTGGATGCCCGCCCGTGGACCGGCCCGCCGGCATGGATACACGGGGACCTGCATCCGGCCAACGTGCTGATCGCCAGCGGCAGCCTGGCTGCGGTACTCGATTTCGGCGACGTGTGCGCCGGCGATCCGGCCACCGACCTCGCGTCGGTACCCATGCTGTTGCCCGCATCAGCGCCGGCTGGCTTCGCAGCCGCCTACGGCGGCGTCGATCCCGATCTCGGCCTGCGCTCCCTTGGCTGGGCGATGCTGTTCGGGCTCATACTGCTCACGATCAGCCGCACGGATCACCCGACATACCGGGCCGTCGGCCGGCGCGCTGTGTCGACCGCCATCGAGCAGGCCTCGTCGTACTAGCGACGCAGCCGCCGAGCGTGCGAGAAGACGCTGAAGGCCATGAACGCCAGCGGCCACGCCGGCCAGAAGAACTGCGCACCGGAGAGCACCCACCCGACCAGCAGCGCGGTGGCCAGAACCGCCACCGTAATGACGTGCCGGATAAGTCCGGCGCGAGCCGCTGACCGGGCTTCGGGGGTGTTCTCCAGCAGCCGGGTGCCGCCATGCGGCAGGTCGGCAGTGAGCGGGTCGAGCTCGGCCCGGAAGCGCGCGGCGTAGGTCACCGCCAACCGCTCGTCGGCCTCGTCCAGGGTGAGCAGCCCCTCGGCCGCGGCCGCCCGCAAGATGCGGGCCAGGTGCTCCCGGTCGGCGTCGGACGCCCGGATCGTCCCCGGCCGGGCCCCCGGGTGGGTGGCTGGAATGGCAATCGCTGCTCCGCGAGCGGTCTGGTAGTCGGTCATCGCGATCTTCTCCTCATCCGTCGGAATCGCTTCACTCTCACCCGCGGCCGGCCGGTTGGCGTCGGCCGGCGGGAGGCTCCTCACCGGTCCGGAGTACTCCCGCCGGCGTATGCCGGGGGCCGCCGCGGCACCGATGACCGGGACCGTCCAGAGGCCTACCGTCAGCCTGTGCGATCGCCGCCCCACATTTCCCGCGGCCGGCTGCCCTGGCCGGTCGCTCCACTGGTCGCAGTGGCGGCGATCCAGCTGCTCGGCACCTATTTCGCCGCCCGGGACCAGCCGCAACGGCGCGGGCTGGACGCCCTGGCGATCGGGCTCCTCCTCGCCGGACCGGCGATCCTGGCGGTCCGGCGCCGGCATCCGCTCGGCGCACTCGCCGGGGTGGCGGCGGTGAGCCTGACCTATCTGTGGCTGGACTACGCGTACGGCCCGTTCGTGGTCAGCCTGCTGATCGCCGTCGTCACAGCCGTCATCGCCGGGCACCGATGGGCTGCCTGGGCTGTCGCACTTGCGCTGTACCTGGCGCACTTCGGCCTGCGGTTCGGCTGGCACCGCCGGCCGGCCGTTTCCCTGGGCGAGATGATCGGCACCGCAGCGTGGCTGCTCGTCGTGCTGGGAATGGCCGAGCAGATCAGGGTGCGCCGTGAGCGGGCGTTGGAGAGCCGGCGGGCCGGGCAGGAAGTGGCGCGCCGGCGGGCCGGCGAGGAGCGGCTGAAGATCGCGCGGGAACTGCACGACACCCTGGCCCACAACATCTCGCTGATCAACGTGCAGGCCGGCGTCGCGTTGCACCTGCTCGACGAGGACCCGCAGCAGGCACGCACCTCGCTCACCGCCATCAAGCAGGCCAGCAAGGATGCCCTGACCGAGCTGCGATCGGTGCTCGGGATCCTGCGCGGACCAGATGAGCAGGCCCCCCTCTCCCCGGCGCCCAGCCTGGCCCGGCTGGATGAGCTGGTTTCCCAGGCCGCAGCGGCCGGCCTGCAGGTTCGCACCGAGATCGGCGGCCGGCCCCGGCCGCTGCCCACGGGGATCGACCGGGCGGCCTTCCGGATCGTGCAGGAGGGCCTCACCAACATCGTGCGGCACGCCGGCCCGGCCGCCGCCACGGTTCGGGTCGGGTACCTGGAGGAGGAGATCACCGTCATCGTGGACGACGACGGTGCTGGTGGCGAAACCGGGCATGAGAACGCCGGCAGTGGGATTGCCGGCATGCGCGAACGCGCGACCGCTCTCGGCGGTGATCTCGTGGCCGGGCCGCGGGAGGGCGGCGGCTTCCGGGTGCAGGCCCGCCTTCCGTTCGGAGTGGCGGAGTGATCGGGGTGCTCCTGGCCGACGACCAGGCTCTGGTCCGCGCCGGCTTCCGGGCGCTGCTGGACGCCCAGGACGGCATCGAGGTGGTCGGGGAGGCCGCTGACGGCGCGGAAGCGGTCCGGCTGGTCACCGCGCTACGCCCGCATGTGGTGCTGATGGACATCCGGATGCCGGGCCTGGACGGCCTGGCGGCCACCCGGCAGATCGTGGCGGCCGACCCAGCCGGCGCGGTGCGCATCGTCATCCTGACCACGTTCGAGCTCGACGAGTACGTCTTCGAGGCGCTCCGCTCCGGGGCCAGCGGCTTCCTCGTCAAGGACACCGAGCCGGTGGAGCTCATTCACGCGGTCCGGGTAGTGGCCGCCGGCGAAGCGCTGCTGTCCGCGGGCGTCACCCGCAGGCTCATCGCGGAGTACGTCGCCCGGGCCAAGCCACCCCGGGCGCCCGGCGAGCTCGACGCACTCACCGAGCGCGAGCGCGAGGTGGTTGCGCTCGTCGCGACCGGCCTGAGCAACGACGAGATCGCGAAACGACTGTTCGTCAGCCCGGCAACAGCCAAGACCCATGTCAGCCGTGCGATGGGCAAGCTGGCCGTACGCGACCGGGCGCAACTGGTCGTGCTGGCCTTCGAGTCGGGCCTGGTCAAGCCGGGCTGGCTGAGCTAGTTGGGCCGGCAGCGCAACCTCGGCGGATGTGATCAAGTTGGACACAGGGCCCCCGGCAGGCTGATCATCGGGCCCGTGACCGCACACGGGGAGCACGACCGGCGGGTCCGCCGGCTGGCGGCCGATTACGCCGCGCTGCCCCCCGACCGGCCGGTCCGGCTGGCGAAACGCACGTCCAACCTCTTCCGCGGCCGGGAAACCCTGCGCCCGTCACTGGATGCCAGCGGACTGGACGCGGTGCTTGCGGTCGATCCGGTGACCCGAACGGCCGACGTGCAGGCGATGACCACGTACGAGGATCTGGTCGACGCCACCCTGCCGCATGGCCTGATGCCGCTGGTCGTCCCGCAGCTCAAGACCATCACCCTCGGTGGTGCCGTCACCGGCCTGGGCATCGAGTCGTCGTCGTTCCGCAACGGCTGCCCCCACGAGTCGGTCACCCAGATCGAGCTGTTGACCGGCGCCGGCGATGTCGTCACGGCCACCCGTGACAATGAGCACCGGGCCCTGTTCTACGGCTTTCCCAACTCCTACGGTTCGCTGGGATATGCGACCCGGCTGACGATCGAGTTGCAGCCCGTCCTGCCGTACGTCCACTTGCGACACGTCCGCTACACGGACTTCGACAGCTACTTCGATGCCGTCACCCGGGTCTGTGCCGGGGGGGAGTACGACTTCGTCGACGGCACGGTCTTCGGGCCGAACCGGATGTTCCTCACTCTGGGCAGGTTCGAGGAGCAGGCGCCATACACCAGTGACTACACCGGCATGGGGATCTATTACCGCTCCATCGAGCACCGCCGCATAGATCATCTGTCCATTCGCGACTATCTCTGGCGCTGGGACACCGACTGGTTCTGGTGCTCGCGCGCCTTCGGCGTACAGAGGCCCGCCGTCCGACGGCTGTGGCCGAAGCGCTGGCTGCGCTCAGATGCGTACTGGAAGATCGTGGCCTTCGAGCGACGGCACGGTCCGGTCCGCCGGTTGGAAGCCCTGCGCGGCCGGCCGGCGCGCGAGGACGTCGTGCAGGATGTCGAGATCCCGGTGCAATCTGCGTCGGAGTTCCTGCGGTTCTTCACCGACCGGATCGGCATCAGCCCGGTGTGGGCATGCCCGCTACGGCAGCGCGATCCAGCCGCCGTCTGGGATCTGTACGCTCTCGACCCGGACACGCTCTACGTCAACCTCGGCTTCTGGTCCACGGTGCCGCTGCAGCCGGGGTGCCCGGACGGCACGTACAACCGAATGATCGAGCGCGAGGTGGGCCGCCTGGGCGGTCGCAAATCGCTGTACTCGACCGCCTACTACGACGAGGACGAGTTCTGGGGCATCTACAACGGCTCCGCGTACGACCGGCTGAAAAAGGAGTACGACCCCGACGGGCGACTCCTCGATCTCTACGCAAAATCCGTCCAACGCCGATGAGGAGAGCATGATGACGAGCCCCCGAGCGCCGATCGCGCAGGTGCTCAGCACCGTGATCGGTGTCGGCACTCCACTGGGAATCTCCGCATACGACGGCAGCCGCTCCGGGCCGGCCGACGCCGACGTCGCCCTCGAGATCCGTTCGCCGAAGGCCCTGAGTTACCTGGTCACGGCGCCCGGAGAACTCGGCCTGGCCCGGGCGTTCGTCGCCGGCGAGTTGGACCTGCGGGGAGATATCTACACGGCACTGACCTACCTATCCCGCGCGCACGTCGGCGAGATCACCTGGACCGAGCGGATGCGGCTGCTCCGCTCGATCGACCCCAAAGTCCTCCGCTGGGTCGAGCCGCCGGCTGAGGAGGCGCCCAGCCTGCCGCGACGGGCGCTGCACGGCCTGCGCCACAGCAAGCGACGCGACGCCGAGGCGATCGCTCACCACTACGACGTCTCGAACCGGTTCTACGAGCTGGTTCTGGGACCGTCGATGGCATACACCTGCGCGGTCTACCCCCTGCCGGAGGCGACTCTTGAGGAAGCGCAGGAGGAGAAGCACGACCTGGTCGCCCGCAAGTTGGGGCTGGCCGAAGGCATGCGGCTGCTCGACGTGGGGTGTGGCTGGGGCGGCATGGTGATGCACGCGGCCCGCAAGTACGGCGTGCGCGCCCTCGGCGTCACCCTCTCGCGACAGCAGGCCGAGTGGGCGCAGAAGGCGATCGCCGACGAGGGGCTGACCGAGCTGGCCGAGGTCCGGCACGCCGACTATCGCGACGTCGCCGAGGACGCCTTTGACGCCGTCTCCTCGATCGGACTGACCGAGCACATCGGCAAGCGCGAGCTGCCGGCGTATTTCACCTTCCTGCTGTCCAAGCTGCGCCCGCAGGCCCGGCTGCTCAACCACTGCATCACCCGTCCGACCACGACCGAGCGGGCCCGCAGCGGCCCATTCATCGACCGCTACGTCTTCCCCGACGGCGAGCTGAGCGGCGTCGGCCATCTCATCTCCGTGATGCAGGACAACGGCTTCGAGGTGCGGCACGAGGAGAACCTCCGCGAGCACTACGCCAAGACGCTGACCGGCTGGTGCGCCAACCTGCAGGCGAACTGGGACGAAGCGGTGGCCGAGATCGGCCTCGGCCGGAGCCGGGTATGGGCGCTGTACATGGCCGGCTCCCGGCTGGCATTCGAGCAGAACACCATCCAGCTGCATCAGGTGCTGGCAACCAAATCCGCCGGCGGGGACTCCGGGATGCCGCTGCGGCCCGACTGGTAAGGGTCAGCGGGGCGGGTCCATCACGATCGCGACCTTGCCGGCCTCGCCGGCGTCGGCGGTCCGGTAGGCCGCGGCCGCCTCGCCGAGACCGAACCGATGGGTCACGGTGGTCTCCGGTCGCAGATTCCACCGGACGAGTTTGCCGGCCAGCTCCTCCATCCGGCCGATGCTGGTAACCCAGGAGCCAAGCACGGTGAGCTGCTGGTGGATGAGTACCGGGCTGACGTCGACCTCGAGCCGACCGCCTTCGCCGACGAACACGCACCGGCCCCACCTGCGGGTGGCCTGGAGCGCGGTCAGCCGCGCGGCCGCGACCCCGGAGGCGTCGACTGCGACGTCGCACCCGGCGCCGGCGGTCAACTCCCGGATCGCGTCGCCGGCACTGCCACCGCCGGCCACGACCTCGTCGACCGCTCCTACGCGCAGGGCCAGCTCGGCCCGGGCCGGCACCGGGTCGACGCCGATGCGGAGCGGCGAACCGAGCCGGCCGGCCAGCAGGCCGGCGGCAACGCCGACCGGACCCAGGCCGGTCACCAGCACCGTGTCGCGACCGGAGACACCGGCCCGGCATAGGGCTTCGTACGCCGTGCCGAAACCGCAGGCCACGCACGCCCCGTCCACATAGGACAGCTCATCGGGCAGCGGAACGCAGGTCGACTCCTCGGCGAGCAGATAATCGGCGTGCCCGCCATCGCGTTGCCAGCCGTAGGCCGCCCGGAGCGGCGAGCTGCAGCTGATCATGTAGCCGGCGCGGCAGTCGGCGCAGACGCCGCAGCCGGCGATGTGATAGAGGATGACCCGATCGCCGACAGCGAAACGGCGGCATCCGGGGCCGGTCGCGACGATGTCGCCGCACGGCTCGTGGCCGGCGATCACGCCCTGGTAGGCCTCCGGCCCGTGGCCGAGGTGCTCGCGGTAGATGGCCCGCAGGTCGCTGCCACAGATGGTGGACGCGCGGATCCGCACCACGACCTGCCCGAACCCGGGCTCGGGGTCGGGCATGTCGGCCAACTCGACCCTGCGCCGGCCGGGGAGGTAGACCCCCTGCACGGCTACGCGCCGCGGTCGGGCATGTGCAGCGTCTCGGGAGCCCATCCCTCGGCGGATTCCTGGCCGTCGAAGTCGAAGACGGTCGCCTCGCCGGTGTTGCCGCGCAGTTGCACCCGCTCGTCGGTAGCCCGGTAGACGTCGAGCAGACCCGGTGCGGCCGAGGCGGCGAGCAGTCTGGTCACCCCGTCGTCGACGACGGTGCTCTCGCCGTCGCGCGAACCGCCGCGGAGGACGGCTGTTACGTCAGCCATCGTGGTCTCCCCTGGGTGCGAGCATCGGCATGATCACCTCGTCGACGATCTCCACCGCCATCTTATGGGTGACCGGCGGCCCCTCGGTCAAGTAGCGCTGGACGATCATCGACGGGCCCACCTCCGCCGCCAACTCAGCGGCCACGTCGGCTCGCACCTCACCGCGCTCCATCCCCTGCCGCACGGCATCGATCAGCATCCGCCGGCGCGGTTCGAGGACGCGGTCGCGAATCAAGCCCAGCATGCTCGGGCTGCACTGGGAGTTACCCAGAACGCTCTGCATCGCACAACCGGTCGGGCTGCTGATGTTCACGGCCATCCGGCCGAGCAGCTCTATGAGGTCGGTGCGGACGCTGCCCGTGCCGGGGGTTTCGTCGAAGCAGGGCATCGTCGCGTCGAGCGCGTCCACCACCAGCGCCTGCTTGGAGGGCCACCGGCGGTACAGCGCCGCCTTGCCGGTCTGCGCCCGGTGGGCCACGCCTTCCATGGTCAGGCCCTCATAGCCCGCGTCGCCGAGTTCGGCGACCACCGCGTCGAAGATCGCCCGCTCCAGTTGCGAGCCGCGCCGGCGCCGGCCCTCCCCGGGGGGACAGCATGAGGCGTCGAGTTGCCCCGCGTTGCGCCTTTTCAGGTTCAAGACCTGACTCCGAGTCAACAGCCCTAGTGAACGCTTGCGTTTCCTATTGACCTCAGTGTAGCCTCGCCGGCGAGTGAACGCCAGCGTTCCCTAACCGGACGGAGCCGCACGGATGAGCAGCGCAGTCACCGAATCGAGCACAGCCCCGGCCGGCACCGCCCGCCGCGGCCACAAACCCGGGATGGCCCTGGCGGTCATTGCCGGCGCGCAACTGATAATCGTGCTCGACGCGACCATCGTCAACATCGCGCTCCCGCAGATCCAGTCGGCCCTGAAGTTCTCCACGACGGACCTGTCCTGGGTGCTCAACGCGTACACGCTGACCTTCGGCGGACTTCTCCTGCTGGGCGGCCGGGCCGGTGACATCTTGGGCCGGCGCCGGGTCTTTGTCTTCGGCATCCTGCTGTTCATCGCCGCATCGTTCCTCGGCGGTCTGGCGACCACCTCGTGGTGGCTGTTGGCCGCACGCGCGCTGCAGGGTGTAGGCGGTGCGATCGCCTCACCGACAGCATTGTCGTTGATCACCACCAACTTCAAGGAGGGCGCCGAGCGCAATCGTGCCTTCGGCGTCTTTGCCGCAGTCTCCGGCTCCGGTGCCGCGATCGGCTTGCTGGCCGGCGGCATGCTGACCTCGTGGTTGTCCTGGCGGTGGGTGCTCTTCGTCAACGTGCCGATCGGAATCGCCATCGCCGTTGCCGCTCCGATGTTCATCAACGAGTCCGAGCGGCGACCGGGCCGGTTCGACTTCGGCGGTGCACTCACGTCCACCATCGGCATGACAGCGCTGGTGTATGGCTTCATCCGGGCCGCGCAACAGGGCTGGCGAGACACCTGGACAATCACGTCGTTCGTGGTCGCCGGTTTGCTCCTCGCGAGCTTCCTTTTCATCGAACGCTCGCATCGTCAGCCGATCGTGCCGCTGCACATGTTCGGCGAGCGCAACCGGGCCGGTACATACGTGGTCATGCTCGCGCTGGCCGCCGCGCTGTTCAGCATGTTCTTCTTCCTGACCCTGTTCGTGCAGGACATCTTGAACTACAGCCCGCTCAAGGCCGGATTCGCCTTCCTCCCGGTCAGCGCGGTGATCATCGTCACGGCGACGCTGACCTCGCAGTTCCTGCTCAAGGTCGGTCCCAAACCCTTCATGATCGCCGGTGGCGTGCTCGCCACGGCCGGACTGGCCTGGCTCTCGCAGATCACCACCGGCAGCGACTACCTGACCGGCATTCTCGGCCCGATGATCCTGTTCGGGGCCGGCATGGGCTTCCTGTTCGTGCCGCTCACCGCAGTCGCCGTATCCGGCGTCAGTGACGAGGACACCGGGGCGGCGTCGGGCATGCTGAACGTCACCCAGCAGGTCGGCGGGTCGCTCGGCCTGTCCATCCTGGTGACGGTGTTCGGCACCGCCAGCCGCAACGAGTCCAAGCACCAGGTCGGGGCGTTCTTGGCGCAGGCGAACGGCGAGGTTCGCGCGGCGTTCCAGTCCGGCCGTTACAAGCTCCCCGCGGTGTACGCCGACAAGATCCTGGCGCACGGCATCTCCCGGGCCTTCGAGGTCGGGGTTGTCTTTGCACTGATCGCGCTCGTCACGAGCATCGCGGTGATCCGGACCAGCAAGTCCGACGTCGACGTGTCGAAGGTCCCCGGCCTGGCCTCCTGATCCGCAGCTACTCAGGCACGGCTGGGGCGCGGCAGAGGACCGTTGCTCCTATATTCGGGGTACCACCAGACAACGGGGCACCGGGCCGAAGGAGCGACATGTCCACGCTGCTGAACCGCACCCAGGGCTACGACCGGCAAGCCGATCCGGCGGTCGAGCCGGCGAGCGCCCGGCGGCGGCGCGGCGCCGTGCTCGTGCTGGGGGCCATCGTCCTGCTGGTCTCCGCCAAACCGATCGGGCCGCTGGACTACGTCTGGGTACCCGTCCTGACCGGGCTGGCGTTCCTGTTGGCTGCGGTCGCAGGCGGCCGCCGGTCAGCATTGTGGGGTCCAGGGCTTTTGATCACCGCGTGGGGGGCCGGCCAGGTGATCAGCACTCATGCCAATGACTCCGCCAACATGGGTGGGATGAGCCATCGGGTAAGCGGCATGAGCCAGATGGGCGGCATGGCCCACGGCGGTCAGCAATGGCACTGGAGCGGCGCGCTGGTATATCTGCTGCTTGGTGCGGCCGCCATCCTGGCGGCCTGGTTGGCGACCCGGGGCTTCGGTGTCAGTCTGTTCAGCGTGGGCGCCGCCATCGCCTTCATCGGCGCCGGCATCTTCATCCATTCCAACTACTCCTCGACGCTCACCGCTGCGATGTGCGCACTGACCGGCGGGTGGGGCCTGTGGGAGTTGCTGCGACCCGCGCGGCGCGGTGCGCCTGCCGAGACTGCCGCCGCGTAGGGTCGGCCGACCGGGGCTACCCGCCCCGGCAGCCAGACGGGAGCCCGGTCGCCCAGTGACGCTACGAATCGCCTTCGTGGGCAAGGGCGGCGCCGGCAAGTCCTCGATCGCAGGGACCTTCGCGCGGCTGCTGGCCCAGCGCGGGGAGCCGGTGCTTGCGGTCGACTCCGACCCGATGCCGGGCCTGGCCTACTCCCTCGGGCTGACCGTTGACGACGCCCCGATCCCTGATGATGCGGTGGTGGAACGCGCCGAGGGCGCAGACGGGCCCCGATTCCGGCTGCGCCCGGGTCTCACGGCCGCGGGGGCGGTCGAGCAGTACGCGGTGCGCGGCCCGGACGGCGTGGCCTTCCTGCAGTTCGGCAAGCTCTCCGGCCACGTCCGCGACGTGTGGCGCTCCCAGGTGGCCTTCCGGCAGATCCTGGCCGACCTACCGGCCGGCGGCTGGCACGTCGTGGGCGACCTGCCCGGCGGCACCCGGCAGCCCTTCGCCGGCTGGGGCGACTACGCCGACACCTTCGTGATCGTCGTCGAGCCGTCCGTCAAGTCGATGCTCTCGGCCCGCCGGCTGGCCCGCCTCGCCGCCGGCGCCGGCGCGCCGGCTGTGGTCGCCGTCGCCAACCGGGTGCTCGAGCCCGGCGATGCCGAGCTCGTCGGCCGGCGCACCGGCCTGACCGTTCTGGGCGCCGTGCCGTACGACCCCGCCGTCGCCGACGCCGAGCGCGCCGGTGCCGCGGTCATCGACCAGGCACCCGACTGCGCCGCGGTCCGGGCTATAGAGTTGCTGGTCAGCAGGCTGGTGGAGGAGACCGCGGATGAAGCTCGCAGTCGTCGGTAAGGGCGGCTCTGGCAAGACCACGACCGCGGCCGTGGTGGCCCGCACCCTGGGGCGCCATGGGCATCATGTGGTCGCCCTGGACTGCGACTCCAACCCCAACCTAGGCATCTCACTCGGTCTCGGTGAAGACGAGACCGAGCGCCTCGTCGCCATGCGCCAGGCGCTCGACGACGCGGGCTCGGAGGACGGTTCGGACGACGTCGAGCACGCGCCGGGCTGGGAGGAACTGCTGGACCGGTTCGGCTCGGCCGCCCCGGACGGGGTGCGGCTGGCGGTGGTCACCCAGATCCAGAATCCCGAGCCCGGCTGCCCTTGATGCGGGCTCTCGCCCGAGCAGTTGCTCGGCTCCGCTGAATACGCCGGGGTGGCCGTCGTGGCCGACCTCGAAGCCGGCATCGGCACCATGACGCGGCTCGCCGACCGAGCCGTCGACGCGGTCGTGGTGGTCGTCGAGCCCACCGCGAAGTCGATCGACGTGGGTACCCGGGTCTGCGCGCTGGCCAGGGAGCGCTCGATCGAGCAGATCCTGGTGGTGGCCAACCGGATCCGCACCGATGAGGACCTCAGCCGCCTGCAAGCAGCCTTCCCCGGCGAGCGGGTGCTGGCAGTGCCCGACGATCGGGCCATCGTCGACGCCGACCGGCGCGGCATGGCCCCGGTCGACTTTGCCCCTGACGCGCCGGCCGTTCGGGCGCTGGTGGCGGTCGCCGAGGATCTGATGCAGCGGTGGCCGGCGGCTAGCTGACCGGCGCCCCGTCCAGGAAGCGCACGATCTCGCCGATCCCCGCCGTCGCCTGGCCGCCGTCCGCGGCGCCGCCGCTGCGGTCAGCCCGGACCACGCTGTCGTCGTAGGGCAGCACCCCGGCCAGCGGAACGCCGAACTCCGCGCACACCTCGGCGAAGAACTCAGCGTCCTCGGGCAGGTGCGCCTTGTTGCCGACTCCGAAGGTGCGCGGGATGCCCAACTCGTCAGCGAGCGGGACCGTCCGGGCCGCGGTCAGCACCGACTTGCGGGTGGGTTCCATCACGACCAGGAGCACGTCGGCGTACGCGAGCGTGCCGCCGGACCGGCTGAGGTGCTCCAGTCCGGCCTCCATGTCGATCAGCGTGACGTCCGCCTCGTCCTCGAGGGCCTCCCCGAGCAGGCTGCGGACCGTTGCGTGGCCGCCGCAGGTGCAGCCACCGCCGGCCTCGGTCACCCGGATCGCGGACAGCAGGGTGGCCCCGGCCGGGGTCAGCCGGCCGTACTGCTCGATCAGTTCGGCCGCCGACGTGTCGCCATCCGAGCCGACGATCAGCGACCGCGGGAGCACCGGCACCGCGTCCATGTCCGGAGTGGACAGACCCAGGGAGACGCCAAGGTTGGGGTTGGAGTCGGTGTCGACCGCCACCACCCGTCGACCTTCCTGGGCATAGGCGCGGGCGAGCAGCGCGGTGACGGTCGTCTTGCCGACCCCACCCTTGCCAACGATGCCGATCTTCATGCCGGACTCCCCTCGCAGTTGCACCCAGTATTGTCCCCATGTGATCGTCGCGCTGGCCGGCAAGGGCGGAGCCGGGAAGACCACGCTGGCGGCCACCCTGGCACGCACGCTGGCCAGAGCCGGTCGCCGGGTTGTCGCGATCGACGCGGACAGCAATCCCAACCTCTCGGTCGCGCTCGGGATTCCGACCGGCCCCGCTGCGGTCTCACTGCCCGCCTCGCTGGTCTCGCGCCGGCTGACCGGGCCGGCGCTGACCGAGCCGGTCGAAGCGGTGCTGGACCAGTACGCAACGCCGGCGCCCGACGGCGTCCGCCTGCTGCTGATGGGGATGCCCGGGCACGCCGAGGAGGGCTGCCTGTGTTCGGCGCACGCGACGGTGAGCGCCGTCCTGCACGAGCTGCGCGAGCAGCCGGAGACGCTGACTGTGGTCGACCTGGAGGCCTCCCCGGAACACCTCAGCCGCGGCACGGCCCGGCACGCCGACCTGCTGCTGCTGGTGGCCGAGCCCTACTTCCGCTCGCTGGAGTCCGTGCGCCGGCAGGCCGTGCTGGCCGGCGAGTTGCCGATCCCGCGGGTCGTCGTCGTCGCGAACAAGGTGCGCAGCCGCGGCGACAGCGACGCGATCGCCGAGTTCTGTGACAGCCATGGTCTGGAGCTGGTGGCCGCGGTCCCCTGGAACGACGGTGTCCTCGGTGCGGACGCCGATCGAGTGCCATTGATCGAGGCACCCGGCTGTCACGACGTGGTGGCTGCCGTCACTTCGTTGGCCGAGCAGATCGTCCCCACCGGCTCTGTTCGGCCCTGAGCGCGGCCGGCGAGACGGTGGAAACATCGTCGTACCTGGTGAGGAAGAGTTCGGCCACTCGCCGGGTTTCGGCCACCGTCGCGGCCCAGGCGTGCAGCCAGTCCAGGCCGTCCGCGGTCAGGCCGTAGCGCCGGCGCGGCGGGCCGGCGCCGGACGGCTCCCAGGCCGAGCCGACCAGCCCCTCCTGCTCCATTGCGCGCAGCGCACGGTAGATGCCCCCAGGGTCGACCTGGCGGTAGCCCAGTTCGGGCAAGCGCTCAAGCAGGTCGTAGCCGTGCGACGGCTGCTCGGCGAGCAGCAGGAGCAGGCAGGGGCGGACGAAGTTGCGGGGCAGGCCCGGCTGCGAACCCTCGAACTCACGCACCATGCGGCCGGTGCTCGCCCGTGCCGGAGTCACCGTGGTCATGGCCGCCGAAGCGGGCCTGGACACAGGCCTCCGCCTCCTCAGGCGAGGCGTGACACCAGCAGTCCGCGCCGCACTCGCCGTGGCCCGGCTTGGTCAGGTCGGCAAACTCGTCGGCGAAGACCCGGGCGCCGAGCTGCCGCCCCTCGGTCGTCATCGAATAGCGGCCATCCAGCCCGCGGGTCAGGTAGCCCTCGCCCGCGAGATGGTCTAGATATTGCACGCCGACGGTGGCCTCGACGCCCAGAAAGCGCTCGAGCAGCTTGGGGTCGACCTCGTCGCCGAAACCCTCGCCCTGCAACCAGAACATCACCTGCAGGATCTCGTCCCGCCAGAACATCGCCCGCAGGGCCGCCGACTTCGGAGCATGCAGCTGGTCCACGTCCACCTCCTACCGGGACCTGAGCCTAGTCAGCTAAGTGTGTTAGACCAAGAGCGGCGTAACCTGCGGTTTGTGGAAAATATTGACGGCCTACTCGACGAACTCGAGCACCTGCTCGAGCAGGTGGACACCTTCGAGCCCGACGTTCGGGAGAGCGTCTTCACTCTGCTCGACGGCATCGACGCCATCCACCGGATGGCGTTGACCCGGTTCGCCGCCGGCCTCGACCCCGAGCAGGTCAGCGCCGTCCGGGCCGCCGATCCGGCCGTCGGCTGGCTGCTCGACGCGTATGGAGTCGGCGTCGACGAAACCGCCGCTGCCGAGACCGCATTGGACACCATCAGGCCTTACGTGGAAGGTCACGGCGGCCGGGTCGAACTCCTCGGCGCCCAGGATGGTGTCTTCACGGTGCGGCTGTCCGGCGCGTGCGCCGGTTGCACGTCCTCGGCCGAGACGGCGCGGGCGGGGGTCGAGGAGGCGCTGCGCGAAGGCGTTCCCGGGTTCCGATCCTTGCTGGTGGAGGAGGACGAGGCGCCGTCCCACCCGCCGCCCGGCGTGACCTTGCTGCAGATCGGGCCACGCCCGGCGGACGTACCCTTCCGGTAAATGTCGCACCCATATAGGCTGGCGACACCACAGCACGAGCAGGCGAGCGAGGTGGGCGGATGGACGCAGCATCGGGCGCTGCCGCAGTCTGGTGGGGCATCGGCATCGCGGCGCTGGTCCTGATCGTCATCCCGTACGCGCTCATCCTGCTGGCCAAGGTCCGCCGCGACATCGGTGAGATCGGTCTGTACGCCGACGACATCCTCGCCCACGGCGTAAATGTCACCGGCAACCTCGACCCGGTGCCGGCGCTCGTCGACACCAAGAACCTGGTGGCAGCGGCGACGGCCGGCTTCGGCACGTACGTGGGCCTGGTCGCCCGCATCTTGACCGCGACCAAGGTGGCTCCATGAACATCTTCGGCATCCTCACCCTGGTCGGCGTGGTGCTCACCCTGGGCGCCGTCGCACTGTTCCTGATCCTGTACCTGATCGCGCTGCGCCGGACCATGAGAACGCTGAGCACCGTCAACGCCGGTGTGCGTGCCATCGCCCGCCGGGTCGAGCCACTCGAGCCCGTCCTCGCCGACGTCAATGCCAATCTCGGCGCCGCGCGCGACGCGCTCGCCGCCGTCCTGCACGGCTGAGTCTTTCCGGCTGAGGAGGAATCGATGGGTTACCAATGGGCCTGCGCGGACGGCGGCGCGGCGGCGTGCAAGGGCAAGATCAAAGCCACCGACGAAGAAGACCTGCGCAAGCAGCTCCTGCAGCACGTGAAGAAGAAGCACGGCCTGGACAACCCCACCGCGACGATCGTCGACCATCTCGTCGCGGTCGCGAAAAAGACCTGACCCTCAGACCCAGGGCACACCCAGCTCGGTGACCAGCCGGCGCACCTCGTGGCTCGCAACGTCGACTGCCGCTGCAACCGCCGGCGACAGGCCCTCCCCCCAGCTGTGCGCGTCCGCCGCCTGGCAGCCGACCAGCCAGGTCGACGCCGGCAGCAGGCCGAGCCCCCGCGCCAGCATGAAAGCCCGCTCCGGAGTCGAGTAGTGCATGTCGGCCAGCTGGTCGTGCCGCTCGGTAAGCGGAAGGCTGGCCACGTCCAGTACGTCGGGGCGCACCACCAGGACCGTGCCGGGCGGGCGGCCCATGTCGACTGCATCGATCACGATGAGAGCGTCCACCGGATCCATCAGCTCCTGGACCAGGTGGATCCCGCCGATGCCCACATCGAGGATTCGCAGGCCTGGGGGGATCTTGCCGGCGGCCAGCCGCGCGGCCACCGTCACGCCCACCCCATCGTCGCCGCGGAGCAGGTTGCCGGCGCCGGCCACCAAGATCCTCACCGCGGATAGCGTAGGCGGCAATGAGTTCCCCCGACGGGATCCCCGGCCTGCGCGCCCGGCTGGCCCGCTACCCCGAGCAGCGCTACCCGAGCCAGCATGCCGCGACGGCCCTGCAACTGGGTCTCGCCCTCGCCGGCGCCGGCCAACTGGCCGAGGCCGAGCGCAACCTCGCTGCGGCGAGCCGGCTGCTCGACCCGGCACGGATGCCGGCGGAGGCCGCGGCGGCGGCGAACGCGTGGGGTGCGGTGCTGCGGAT
>JALZAK010000029.1 GCA_030948385.1 Actinomycetota bacterium | reverse complement strand
GGCATGGACGTCGGAGTCCGCGAGGGCTACCAGCGACTGGACGAGTTGCTGGCCGGGTGAGCCGGCTCGGGGGCGGTTACCTGCCGACCCGGTTGCGCACGTCATGTGGCCGGAGGAACTCCGTCGGCGCGTAGTCGAAGAATGCCGGCGCGACCGCCTCACCGGAGGACAGGACATTCAGTTCCGGCCCCATGGCCGATGCGGCTGCGTTGAGCGTCGCGACGTCCAGCGCCGGCCAGGAGCCGGTCTCGATCCGCGACATCAGCGCGTCGAGCGCGGTCAGCGTCTCGGCGATGGTGAAGCTGCAATGCCCGCCACGGTGCACGTAGAGCTGGCGAAGCTGTTCCTGCTGGCCGGCCCAGGCGACGACGTCGCCATAGGCCCGCTCGTTATCGGGGGTGACGAGCCCGTCGCCGTCGGTGTGGACGGTCAGCACGGGGACGCCACCGAGCTGGCCGTCGAAGGCGATGTGCCGCTCGAGGTAGCCCACCGCCGCCGGGTCGGCCTCGATCCGCGGCGCGGTCGCCAACGTCTCGAGGTCTGCCGCGAGGTCCAGGCCGGCGCGATCGTAGAGTGACTCGACCTGGCTCCGAGTGATCGACCGGGCCAGCTGGGCGGTGTAGTCGACGCCGGCGTTCCACGACGGGTTGCCGCCGGCCTGCATCTCGACCTGCGCCCGGAGCAGGAAGTACACCAGCAGCCCGATCTCCTCCATCCACAGCACCTGGTTGGCCTGCTGGGTCTCCACGTCGTCGGGATCGGCCTCGGGCGATAGCGGGTCGTGCCAGCCCGGGATGTTGCCGACGGCCGCGGCCAACCCCAGCCGGGCCCGGCCGGCGGGCGTCTGCTGCGCGGCCGCCAGCACCTGCCGGGCCACGTCGAGGTTGCCCGGCGGATCGGGAATGTTCACCAGTTGCAGCGGCCGGTCGCCGGCCAGCAGCGCCCGGAACACGAAGGCGATGTCGAGCTCGCGGTTGTGGATGCCGACTGCGCCGGCGAGGTTGCCGCACAGCGGCAACGCACCGGAGAGTCGCTCCGGGAAGCACTGTACGAAACCGGCCGTCATGATGCCGCCGATCGACGGCCCCCAGGCGACGGTCCGCTCCGGCGGGCCGACCGTCGAGTCGAACAGGTCCAACAGCGGCGGCTGGTCGGCGAAGGCCCGTTCGAGTGGCCAAAAGATCGTGTTCGCCGATCCGGCCAGCGCGAACCCACGGGACCGGAAGGTACGCATCAGCACGTCGTCGTCGCCCCACGGCGGGTCGCCGGGATCGGTGGGCAGCGGGCGGGCGCACAGCAGCAACGTGCCGTTGTAGTTGGCGGGCACCTCGATGATGTACTGCGACCCGCTCGGCAGGGCCCCGATCTGCCGGCTGGACTCGCCCATCACCGGCCGGCCCACTCGGCGCCGGCCGGGAACTCGTGCCGGCGCAGGCTCTCCGGCCACATCGTGGCGCTGTAGCCGGGCGATTGGGGGACGACGTAGCGCCCGTTCCGCGTGACCGCCGGATCGACGAAGTGCTCGTGCAGGTGGTCGACGTACTCCACGAACCGGTCGGTCAGGTCACCGGACACGCAGATGTAGTCGAACAGCGAGAGATGCTGGACATACTCGGGCAGGCCGACGCCGCCGGAGTGCGGGCAGACCGGGATGCCGAACTTCGCCGCGAGCAGCAACACCGCCACCACCTCGTTGACCCCGCCGAGCCGGCAGCTGTCGAGCTGGCAGATGCTCAGCCCGCCGGCCTGCATGTACTGCTTGAACATCGTGCGGTTGTGCACGTGCTCGCCGGTGGCCACGTGGATCGGCGCGATGGCCCGCGCAATCGCCGCATGGCCGAGGATGTCGTCCGGGCTGGTCGGCTCCTCGACAAACCATAGGTCGTACTCGGCGAGTTGGCCGATCCACTCGATCGCCTCGCCGACGTCCCAGCGCTGGTTGGCATCGACCATCAGCTTGCGGTCCGGGCCGATCTGCGCCCGCGCGATCTTGCAGCGGCGTATGTCGTCGGCGAGGTCGGCGCCCACGGTGAGCTTGACGTGGGTGAAGCCGGCGGCCACCGCGTCGTCGCACAGGGCGGCGAACTTCTCGTCGGAGTACCCCATCCAGCCGCAGGTGATGTAGGAGGGCAGCCCGTCGCGGCGCATCTCGGCCTCGCGGTCGGCTCGGGTGGCCTCCTTGGCGCGCAGCATCGCCAGCGCGTCGTCCGGCGTCAGTGCATCGGTCAGGTAGCGGAAGTCGACCAGCGCCACCAGATCCTCCGGTGACATGTCCGACAGCAGCTTCCACAGCGGCTTGCCCTCGCGCTTGGCATAGAGGTCCCACAGTGCGTTGACCAATGCGGCGGTCGCCAGGTGGATGACCCCCTTCTCCGGGCCGAGCCAGCGCAGCTGGGACTCGCCCACGAGATCGCGCCACACCCGGCCCATGTCGGCGAAGCACTCGTCGGCTTTGCGGCCGAGCAGCACGGGCTTGAGCGCCTCTATCGCGGCCACGCAGACCTCGTTGCCCCGGCCGATGGTGAACGTCAGCCCGTGCCCCTCGAGGCCGTCGCCGGCATCGGTACGGACGATGACGTACGCGGCCGAGTAGTCCGGGTCGGTGTACATCGCATCGGAGCCGTCGCCGGTGCGCGACGTCGGGAAGCGGATGTCGAGCGCCTCGATGTCGGTGATGGTGCCCGGCATCACTGCTCCTCTCGGTCGAGTACGCCGGTCGCCAGCGCCTGGCGGACCGCCTGGCGGGTCAGGTCGAGCTCCTCGTCGCCGTGCACGGTCGACACGTACAGCAGACCCTTGGGCATGAACTGCACGCCCTGCTCGAGCATCGCGCCGGTGAACTTGCGGTACGCCGGCGCGTCATTGCCGAGCGTGTCGGCGTAGGTGTCCATCGGCCCCTGGCCGACGAATGCGTAACCCACCCCGCCGACCTGATTGACGACCAGCCGGGCACCCACCTCGGCCGCTTCGGTACGCAGCAACTCGGCCAGCGCCCGACCCACTTCGGCCAGCCGCGGGTAGGTGGTGGCCGCGGTGCGTTCCAACTCGGTGACGGCGGCCAGCGCTGCGCTGGCGCAGACCGGGTTGGCGTTGAACGTGCCGACGTGCGCGACCCGGTTGCTGGCCACCTCGCTCATCACATCGGCCCGACCGCCAACGGCGCTGATCGGGAAGCCGCCGCCCAGGGCCTTTCCGAGCACGGTGAGGTCCGGGCGCACGCCGAGCATCTCCTGGGCGCCGCCCAGGGCCAGCCGGTAGCCGGTGATCACCTCGTCGAAGATCAGCAGCGCGCCGACCCGGTCGACGAGCTTGCGCACGCCGGTGAGGTAGTCGGCCGGCGCGACCAG
The DNA here is from genome assembly GCA_030948385.1 of Actinomycetota bacterium. Classification (GTDB taxonomy): domain Bacteria; phylum Actinomycetota; class Actinomycetes; order Mycobacteriales; family QHCA01; genus QHCA01. The sequence goes on along the minus strand of JALZAK010000029.1, from coordinate 4,226 downwards.
GCAGCCGGCGTTCATCGCCACCGGCTCCATGATCACCGCGGCGACGTCCGGCCCGATGGCCACTTCCAGCGCCGGCAGGTCGTTCCACGGGCAGACGGTGACCGACTCAGAAGCGGCCGGATCCTGGCCGGCGGTACCGGGCGCGTCGATGTCCTTTCCGGACACTCCGATGTGCAGCGGGTCGTACCAGCCGTCGTAGTGACCCTGGAACTTGATCACCCGGTTCCGACCGGTCGCGGCCCGGGCGATCCGCAAGGCGGCGTGGACAGCCTCGCTGCCGGTGCTGTTGAACACGCACAGGTCGATGGAGGGCACCGTGCGGCAGACCGCCTCGGCAAGCTCCGCCTCGAGCTCGTGCGAGGCGCCGTAGCCCAGGCCCCGGTCGAGTTGCCGGCGAACTGCGTCGAGCACCACCTCCGGTGAGTGGCCGAGCAGCAGCGGCCCCCAGCCCAGCGCCCAGTCGACATAGGTGTTGCCGTCGATGTCGGTCAACCGGGTGCCGCGCCCGGAGACGAAACAGATGGGCACCGGCTGTTGCGACGCGCGGAAAGCGGTGGCCACCCCGCCGGCGAGGGTACGGGCGGCCCGCTGGTTCTGCGCGCGCGAGCCGGCGAAACGGTCAGCCACCGTGGCCCACCTCCTCGATAGTCTCGATCGGCTCAGTGCTGTCGGCCAGCGCGGCGGTGATCTCCGCGCACCGCGTCCGCACTGTTTCCCCTAGCTGCGGCCGGGCGCGCACCGGGATCCGGGCGGCCAGGCCGGAAACCGAAATCGAGCCGAGCGGGTATCCGTCGCTGCCCAGGATCGGCGCCGCCAGGCAGGCGGCTCCCACCTCGGATTCCTCGTCGTCGATGGCGAACCCCCGCTGCACAGTGCGGGCCAGATCGAGGTCGAGCTGGCGCCGGCGGGTAATGGTGCGCTTGGTGTAGGCGGGGTAAGGCTCTGCACCGAGCAGCCCGTCCCGCTCGACCTTGGGCAGCATGGCCAGGATCGCCTTGCCGATCGCGGTGGAGTGCGCCGGCACCTCGTCGCCCACCTTGGCCGACATCCGCAGTGAGTGGATGCCCTCGAAAATGGCGACGTAGGCGATCGTCCCCCGTCGCAGCAGCGCGAGGTTCACCGTCTCGCCGGTCAGCGCGCGCAGGTCGGCCATCGCCAGCGCCGCCAGCCGGATCACCGACGAGCTGCCCGACCGGGCCGCCAGCGCGCGCATCTGCGGCCCCAGCCGGTACACATGCTCGGCGCGTACATGGTCGACGTAGCCGCGCCGCTGCAGGGTCGCAAGCACCCGGAACGCAGTCGCCCGGGAGACGTCGAGACGCTCAGCGAAGTCGATCAGCTTGGCCTCGCCGTGTTCGGCGAGGAACTCCATGACGTCGAGACCGCGCTCAAGTCCGTTGGTCATCTGCCACCTGCCGATCCCAGATGCTCGGTGAACCAGCCAAGCGTGCGGGCCAGGAAGTCGACCCGGTGCTCGGGCGGCCCGGCGACGAAGAACATGTGCGACCCGCCCGGATAGCGAGCGAACTCCGCCTTGCAGCCGGCCTTCTTCAACGCGGTGAACATTTGCTCGCTCTGCCCGATCGGGCATCGCTGGTCGTCCTCGCCGGCGAAGATCAGCGTCGGCGTGCGGGTGTTGTGCGCGAACGTCGATGGCGAGTGCTCCAGATACCACTGCCGCTCGACGTGCGGCGGCCCGCCGCCGTGGCGCTCCAACCCGTTGAACGCCACGTCGCTGGTGCCGTAGTCGGACTCCAGATCGAAGATCGGCTCCCCGCACGCTGCGGCCGCGAACCGATTCGTGTGCCCGAGAATCCATGAGGTCAGGTAGCCGCCGTAGCTGATTCCGAACACCCCGGTCCGGGCCGGGTCCGCGTACGGGCGTTCGAGGACGGCGTCCAGCGCAGCGAGGACGTCTGCGCAGTCCCCGCCGCCCCAGTCCAGCAGCACCTGCTGTGCGAACTCCCTGCCGTAGGAGGTGGAGCCGCGCGGGTTGGCGTACAACACGAGGAAACCGTGCGTAGCCAGGCATTGCTGGTGCGCCATGAAACCGTAGCCGTAGTCGCTGGTGGGGCCGCCGTGGATGTCGAGGATCACCGGATAGCGGCGGTCGGGGCTGAAGCCCGGCGGGGTGAGCAGCCAGCAGTCGATGTCGAATCGACCATTCTTCACCTGGAAGTTCTCCGAGCCGGCCGGCGGGCGCTCGCCCAGCACGGCATCGTTGAGCCCGGTGATCGTCACCGACTCGCCGGCCTGCCGGTCGTACACGGCGATCTCGCCGAAGCGGCTCGGCGAGGAGTGCCCCTGCACGACGTACCGGCCTGCGCGGTCGACGCTGAACCCGGTGTTGCGGCACTGTCCCTGATGGAGCACGCGCATCTCGCCGGTGTCGGTGTCGAGAACTTCAAGAGCGCTCCCGCCGGCCAGCATCGAGGGCACCAGCACCTCACGCTCGTCCAGCCAGACCGGGAAGGCGCCGCCGGCGGGCACCGACCGGTTGTCGTCGGTCAGCCGGCGGGTGTCGCCGGTGGCGTAGTCGTGGACGTAGTAATCGGGGTACAGCGAATGGCCTACGTCGCAGGCGAACAGGAGGCGGTGCCCGGTCGGCGCCCAGGCCCAGGTCTGGACCATCCCGTCGTTCGGGCTGATCGGCCAGTCGTAGCCGGGCTCGGGGCCGGTGTCGAGCAGCATCAACTGGGTGCACATCTCGGCCCGGTCCGGTACCTGCACGGCCAGCCACCGACCGTCCGGCGACCACTGAGGGTTGTTGTGGTCAAGCAGAGCCGTGCTGACCCGCCGGCGCTGCCCGCTGTCGACGTCGAGAACGAACACGTGACTGCGGACGTCGCCGAGCCAGCCGCGGCCGTCCTCCTTGTAGTCGATCCGCCGGGTCACCCTGACCTTCGGCGGCCCATCCGGGGCCGGCTGCTCGTCGGGGTTGTCCGGGTCGAAGTCGGTCGTGTACGCCAGCCGGCGGCCGTCGGCCGACCACGCCAGCTCGGCGATCTGCTGCGCATGCCGGGTCAGCTGCCGGGCCGTGGCACCCTCATCGACGGCCTGGACCCAGATGGCGCTGCCGTCACCGTCCGGCGCAACGAAAGCCACCTGCCGGCCGTCCGGCGACCACCGTCCGCCCGAGCCCGGCTCCCCCGCGCTGCGCAATGGCCGCGCCGCTGACCCGTCGATGCCGCACAACCACAGCTCGGTGCGCCGGCGCCGGCTCTCGCGGTCAACCCGGGTGAGCCCGTACAACACCTGCGTGCCATCCGGCGCGACCTGGGGGTCGTCGGCGCTGCGCAGCCCGTACACCAGCACATCGGGCGTCAGCGGCACAGTCATCGGAGCACCTCCACCGCGCCGGCCGCCGCCTCGGCGTCGACGTTGAGCGGGTGGTGACAGGCGGCCAACCGGCCGGCGCCATGGTCGACCAGCACCGGTTCGACCCGGCTGCAGATCTCGGTCGCGTAGCGGCAACGCGGGTGGAAGCGGCACCCGGACGGCGGGTCGATCGGGCTGGGCAAATCACCTTCGAGGACGATCTGCTTGCGGCGGGCCGACGCGTCCGGGTCGGGGATCGGCACTGCCGACAGCAACGCCTCGGTGTAGGGATGCACCGGCCTTTGGTAGAGCACGCCGGCCGGCGCCAACTCGACGATCTTGCCGAGGTACATCACCGCGACCCGATCTGAGATCTGGCGCACCACACCGAGGTCGTGCGCGATGAACAGGTACGTCAACTCGAAGGTCTCCTGCAGGTCCGCCAGCAGGTTGAGCACCTGGGCCTGGATCGACACGTCGAGGGCCGACACCGGCTCGTCGGCGATGACCAGCCGGGGCCGCAGGGCCAGCGCCCGGGCCACCCCGATCCGCTGCCGCTGGCCGCCGGAGAACTCGTGCGGGTAGCGGTGCAGGTGCTCCGGGGACAAGCCCACCAGGGTGAGCAACTCCTGCACCCTGTTCTTGATCTGCTTGTCGTCGCGGATGCCGTGCATGCGCAGCGGATCGCCGATGATGGTGCCGACCCGTTTCGCCGGATTGAGCGAGCTGTACGGGTCTTGGAAGATCATCTGCATCTGCCGTCGCAGCGGGCGCAGTGCGTGGCGGGACATCGCGGTGATGTTCTGCCCGTTGAAGGTGATCGTGCCCGAGGTCAGGTCGTAGAGCCGCACGATGCAGGCGGCCAGCGTCGACTTGCCGCAGCCGGACTCGCCAACCAGCCCGAGCGT
>JALZAK010000187.1 GCA_030948385.1 Actinomycetota bacterium | reverse complement strand
CCGGCCGGCAGCGCGCGACCGGCGTTGCCGGCGGCAGTTCCGACCGGCGCGGGCGCGATCAGCACCGAGCGAGGTGGCGCTCGTGGCACCTGGTGAAGCCCCGCCGCTGGCTCCGCGGGAACTCTGGCGCATCGACCAGGCCCTTTCGACGGCTGACCGGGAAACCGCGCTGACGTTCAGCGTCTACATCGGTGACCTGGCCGAGCCGACCCGACCGGCCGCCGAGGCGCTGCACTCCCAGCTGGGCGAGCGGGCCGACGCGGGCGTACTGCTGGCCGTCTCGCCCAATCAGCGCGTGCTGGAGATCGTCACCGGCGCGCGGGCAAGGCGCAGCCTCCCGGATCGCGTCTGTGCGCTGACCGTGCTGTCGATGACGGCGGCATTCGAAGGTGGCGACATTGCCGGCGGCATCGTGACCGGGCTGCGGATGCTCGCCGACCAGGCCCGCCGCTAGACCTCGCTGCCGGCCTGGTCGCAGTCGCGGGCGCGCAGGGCTCGCACCACGCCGTCCCGTCCCTCGTTGACCAGCCGGCGCAGCGCCGCGGGAAGCTCGGTCTCAGGGGCGGACAGGAAACCGTCCGTAGCCCGTACGGTGACCGGTGAGCAGTCCCAGGTCGGGTACAACCCGATCGCGACGTTCTGCGCGACCTCGCTCGTGCGGCGGTTCCAGACCTCGCGGACCACCTGGAAATACCTGTCCCGGTACGGCGCCAGCAGCGCATGCTGTTCCGGGTGGCCGAATCCGCGGATCATCGCCAGCCCGGTCTGGTTCGGCAACTCGTCGTCCGCGGTGGCCATCCGCCAGGCCTGCTCCTTGGCCTCGGCGGTCGGCCGCAATGCCCGAGCGGTCCACGCCTCGCGCTGGCCGGCGTCGGTGGGGTCGCGTTGCAGCTCGGCTTCGATGTCGTCGTCGCCGGCCGTACCCATGGCGACCAGGCACTGCAGGAGGTGCCAGCGCAGCTCGGTATCGACGGCCAAACCCGGGACGGACGTGCTGCCATCCAGCAGGGCGCGGACGGCGGCCAGCTGCCCGTCGCGGCGGGCAGCGGTGGCAAAGATGCGGGCCCAGGTCAACTGGTGGTCGCTGCCCGGTTCTGCGTCGTGCAGATGCTGTGAGGCCGCGTCGGCCAGCTGCTCGAAGCCGGCCCGGGACCACGCCGGGTCCGCGTACAGGTCCAACGCCAGCACCAGCTGCCGCAGCAACACCTGCACGACGCCGATCGCGGACTCGCCGGTAATCCCACCCAGCACCAGCTGCAGGTAATCCCGGGTGGCCAGCTCGGCGTCCCGGGTCATGTCCCACGCCGACGCCCAACACAGCGCGCGCGGCAGCGTCTCGGTGAAGCGTCCGATGTGGCTGGTCACGGTGCCCAGCGAGTGTTCGTCCAGCCGAATCTTGGCGTAGGTGAGGTCGTCGTCGTTGAGCAGCACGACGTCGGGCCGGCGCTCTCCCACCAGCTGGGCCAACTCTGTCTTGGCACCGACAACGTCGATCTCCAGCCGGCGCCGGCGCACCAAGGCTCCGTCCACGAGGTCGTACAGCCCGACACAGAGCCGGTGCGAACGCAGCGTCGGGTGCGCCTCCGGCGCTTCCTGCAGCACCGAGAACGAGGTGAACGCACCATCGGCGTCCACTTCGTACACGGGGCGCAGGGTGTTCACCCCGGCCTGCTCCAGCCACTCGGCCGACCAGCTGGACAGGTCCCGACCGGAGGTCTCCGTAAGGGATCCGAGCAGGTCGGCCAGCCGGGTGTTTCCGTACGCGTGCGCGCGGAAGTACTCGCCTAGCCCGCCGATGAACTCCTGCTGACCGACATAGGCGACAAGTTGCTTGAGCACACTGGCGCCCTTGGCGTACGTGATGCCGTCGAAGTTCACTTCGACCGCCTGCACGTCGGGGATGTCGCAGGCGATGGGGTGGCTGGAGGAGAGCTGGTCCTGGCGGTAGCCCCACGCCTTGCGTCCGGTGCAGAACGTTGTCCACGCGTCGGTGTAACGGGTCGCCTCGGCGGCGGCGAAATGCGATGCCCATTCGGCGAAGGACTCGTTGAGCCACAGGTCATCCCACCACTTCATCGTCACTAGGTCGCCGAACCACATGTGTGCCATCTCGTGCAACACCGTGTTCGCTCGCTGCTCATAGGCGTACCGGGTGACCTTGCCGCGGAAGAGGTAGTCCTCGGTGATGGTCACGCAGCCGGCGTTCTCCATCGCGCCGGCGTTGAACTCGGGCACGAAGAGCTGGTCGTACTTGCCGAAGGCGTATCGGTAGGCGAACTGCCGGTGGAAGAAGTCGAAGCCTTGCTTGGTGACCTCGAAGAGTTCGTCAGCGTCGAGGTAGCGGGCCAGTGACTGGCGGCAGTAGATCCCCAGCGGGATTCCGTCGTGGGAGTCGTGGACCGCGTGGTAGGGGCCGGCGACCATGGCGGTGACGTACGGCGCCATCCGCCGCGTTTGAGCGAAGTGGACGGTCTTGGCCCCGCCGGCGGCGCTCGGGTCCACCGAGGCCGGCGGTGAGTTGGAAATCGCTTCCCAGTGCTGCGGCATGGTGGCGTGGAAGGTGAACTGCGCCTTGAGATCGGCCTGGTCGAAGCAGGCGTACATGCGGTGAGCGTCAGTGGTCTCGAACTGCGAGTAGAGGTACACCTCGCCGTCGACCGGGTCGACGAACCGGTGCAGTCCCTCGCCGGTGTTCATGTACAGGCAGTCGGCGTCGACGACGAGCTCGTTGTCCGCTGCAAGGCCACGAAGGGTGATACCGCGCTCGGCGGTGTAGTCCTCGAGATCCACCGGCTCGCCGTTGAGGGTCGCCGAATGGATCCGATCGGCAACCAGGTCGAGGAACGTTGCGGCCTCCGGGCCGGGTTGCACGCAGGCGAACGACATCCGGGTGATGGAGCGGAAGGTGCGGTCGCCCGGCTTGCCACCGCCGTCGGTAAGGTCAAGACGCACGTCATATGTGGAAACGTTGAGCAGGTCGGCCCGCGCCGCCGCTTCTTGGCGGGTGAGATTGCTGCCTGCCACGGGTCAAGCTCCTACTCGTCAGGACGGGGGTTCGCACGAGCGTCTCATACGCAGGAATAGTGGGCATCGCGGTCATCGCTGTACTGGCTGACACCGTTCGAAGGGACAGGACATGCCTGAGCGCAAGCCGGTGGATTTCTGGTTCGATCCCGCCTGTCCCTGGGCGTGGCTGGCCTCGCGGTGGCTGTTGCATGCCGCGGAGGTGCGCCCCATTGCCCCCCGCTGGCATGTGATGTCTCTGGCCCTGCTCAACGAGGGCCGGGACTTATCGGAGGCATATCAACGCTCGATGGACCAGTCCTGGGGCCCGGTCCGCGTGTGCATCGCCGCCCAGCAACAGCACGGCGACGAGGTGCTGTTGCCGCTGTACACCGCCATGGGCACCCGCATCCATATCCACGAGGCCGGTCGCGGACGCGACATGGTCGAGAGTGCGCTGGCCGAGGTGGGGCTGCCGGCCACACTGGCCGACGCGATGACCTCGACTGAGTACGACGATGCGCTGCGCAAGTCCCATTCCGACGGGATGGACCGCGTCGGGTTGGATGTCGGCACGCCGGTGATCTCGGTTGACGGAGTGTCGTTCTTCGGCCCCGTGGTCACGCCGGCGCCCAAGGGAGAAGCGGCCGGGCTGCTGTGGGACGGTGTCCTCCTCGTCGCCGGCACCCCGGGTTTCTACGAGCTCAAGCGGACCCGCGAGCAGCGGCCGATTTTCGACTGACGGGAGACGACGTGCAGCACAGGGACGCCCTGTTCCTTGGTGGCGAATGGGTGCCGAGTGCCGGCGCCGGCCGGATCGAGGTGGTTGACCCGACCACCGAACAGGTCATCGCCACGGTGCCCGAGGGCACGCCGGCGGATGTGGACCGGGCTGTCACCGCCGCCCGGCAGGCACTCGGTTCATGGCAGGCCACCGCGCCTGAGAAACGGGCGCGCTATCTCACCGCGGTGCAGGAAGCCCTGGCCGCCCGGGCCGACGAGATCGCCCGCACCATCGCCACCGAGATGGGCGCGCCGCTCAAGGTAGCCACCCAGGTGCAGACCGGGCTACCGCTTGCCGTGCTCGGCTCCTACGCCAAGCTGGCGGCGACGTACTCGTTCGAAGAGGAGATCGGCAACTCCCTCGTACTGCGCGAGTCGGTGGGCGTCGTCGGCGCGATCACGCCGTGGAACTACCCGCTGCACCAGGTGGTGGCCAAGGTGGCGGCCGCGCTGGCCGCCGGCTGCACGGTCGTGCTCAAGCCCAGCGAGGTCGCCCCGCTGACCGCGTTCCTGCTCGCCGAGGTGTGCGCCGAGGTGGGGCTGCCGCCCGGTGTCCTCAACCTGGTCACCGGCTACGGTCCCGTCGTCGGCGAGGCGATCGCCGGCCATCCCGACATCGACATGGTGTCCTTCACCGGATCGACCCGGGCCGGCCGGCGGGTCAGCGAGGTCGCCGCCGGCACGGTCAAGCGGGTCGCATTGGAGCTCGGCGGAAAGTCGGCGAACGTGCTCCTGCCCGACGCCGACTTCGCGAAGGCGGTCAAGGTCGGAGTCGCCAACGCGTTCCTCAACTCCGGCCAGACGTGCACCGCCTGGACCCGGATGCTGGTGCCGGCCGACCGACACGACGAGGTGCTCGAGTCAGCGGCGCAGGTCGCCGCCGGCTACCCGCTCGGCAACCCGCTCGCCGAGGGGACTCGGCTCGGCCCGCTCGCCTCGGCGGCGCAGCGGGACCGGGTCCGCGGCTACATCGAAGCCGGCATCGCCGAGGGCGCTGAGCTGGCCGCGGGCGGCCCGGGGCAGCCCGAGGGTCTCGACACCGGCTACTTCGTCGCGCCCACCGTCTTCGGCCGGGTACGGCCTGACATGACCGTCGCCCAGGAGGAGATCTTCGGACCGGTGCTCTCGGTCCTGCCGTACGCCGACGAGCAGGACGCCTTGGACATCGCCAACGGAACCGTCTACGGACTCGCCGGCGGCGTCTGGTCGGCCGACCCCGAGCGCGCGCTCGCCTTTGCCCGGCGGATGCATACCGGTCAGGTGGACATCAACGGCGCCCGGTTCAACCCGCTGGCGCCCTTCGGCGGGGTCAAGCAGTCCGGCCACGGCCGCGAGCTGGGCCGGTACGGCCTGGAGGAGTTCCTTGAGCTCAAGTCGTTGCAGCGTTAGCGGGTTGGCCGGCTCTCCTGCGGGGAAGCAGGAGCCATGACGGAAGAACTCGCACATCGGGCCGAGAGCGACATCGGGGCCCGGGTCCTGCGGCACGGCCGGCGGGGCATCGGCTCGTTCCATTCACCGGAGCGCCTGGTCGGCGAGATCAGGGCAGCGCACCCGCACGACACGCGAGAGCAGACGGTGCAGCGCCTGGTCCGGCTGCACTGCACGGAGGGCGCGCTGCAGGGCGCCGCCTCCGGGTTGGGCGGGATCTTCACGATCGTGGTCACCCTGCCGCTGTCTCTGTTCGCCGGCGGCGTCATCCAGGCCCGGCTGGCCTACGCCATCGCCCTGGTCTACGGCCACGACCCGGATTCGCCGGTGACCGAGGAGTTGGTCACCCGCTGCCTCGTCGGCGTGGGCGGCACCTCGGTTACCGCGCTGGGGGTGGGCGCCCCGCGTGGGCTCGCGGCGGTGATCAAGCAGCGCGCGATCCGGCGGGTCGGGGCGAGGCTGCTGGCCCGAGTGGGCGGCGAGGGTGCGGCCCGCCTGGTTCCGGTTGCCGGCGCGGCAGCCGCCGGCGCGGTGGATTACGGGTTCACCCGGGCCGTCGCCCGGCGCGCCATCGAGGCGTTCGGCCCCGGGCACCTACGCAACCCGAGTTAGGCCACCGCGCATGACCGAAGCCAAGCCCGGACTGTTGGCCCATCCCATTGCGGTGGCCTGGATCTCTTCCGGGTCAACCGGGGCGCAGAACTACGACGAATTCGCCACCGAAGCCGAGATCGAGGCGATCATCGCCCGACATCCCGACTCCGTGCTCGCGATCGAGATGCCGCAGTGTGCCCCGGAAGCGCGGGCCGCCCAGCGCTCGTTTGCCGGCGCGCTGCCGGCCGCCGCCGAACACTTGCATCGGCTGCAGCAGGGCGGCCAGCTGCGCCGGGCCGAGGATGTCGTGGCGGCGTGCCGCATCACCTCGCCGGCCAGCACCACGTACGGCCTGCTGGCGATGGTCGACACCGACCAGATATCGGCGTCGCCCGAAGAGCCAGGGCGGGTGATCCGCAACGAGGACGTCTTCCCGGCCAAGGTGGCGCAGCGGTGCGCGCTCATCCGCACCCTGGGGCACCTCGCCAGTTCGGTGCTGCTGGTCCAGTCAGCCGGCGGACCGGAGTTGGAGGACCGGCTGGCCGAGGTGATCGCCACCTGTGGTGAACCGCTGGTCAGCGACACCGACCAGCTAGGTCAGGTGCACGACGTGTGGTCGCTGCCCGCCGGGCCGGATCGGGATGGGTTGCTGGAACTGGCCGGCGCCGGCGAGCTCATCGTCGCGGACGGCAACCACCGCACCCTGGCCGCGCAAGAGGCCGGCCTCGACCGGTTCCTCGCGATGATCACCACCCCCGGGTCGGTGCACATCCGGGCGTACAACCGGCTGGTGCACCGATTGGGCCGGCCGGCGGAGACGTTCCTGGGCCAGCTACGCGACGCCGGAAGTGAGGTCGAGCCATGGGTGGGCGAGGTGAGCGTGCCGGTGCTGCCGGGCACGGTGGCGTTGTACCTCCCGCACGGCCAGGCGTACGCGGTCCGGCTGCCGGCGGTCGCCGGCGGCAGTGTCGTCGACCGCCTCGATCACTCCATCGTGGAGCGGCTGTTCGCAGACGTGCTCGGGCATGGCCCGGACGATGAGGAGATCAGCTACGTGGGCGGGGACTATCCGGCTGACTGGCTGACCGGAGAGGTCGATGCCGGCCGGGCCGAGGCGGCGGTTCTCATCTCGCCGGTGTCGGTAGAGGACTTCGTGGCAGTGAATCTCGCCCGGCTAAAGATGCCGCGCAAGAGCACGTGGTTCACGCCGAAGGCGCGGGCCGGATTGGTTCTGGCGCAGCTGACCGCTTGACCGGCGCGGGCGCGGCGCGATGCACCGGGCCGATGGCCATGGCCGCCGTGAGGGTGAATAGCCCGAGCAGCCAGCCGGCGAGTGCGTCGCTGAGCCAGTGGTAGTCGAGTACCAGCATGGCTAAGCCGGTCGCCGCGGCCAGGGCCCCGGTGATGGTGCGGCGCAGCCAGACCGGCAGGACGCGAGCCGCCTGGTCGCTCAGGCTCGCGGCGAACTCCAGCACCAGACCCCAGCAGACCACAGCGTCGACGGCATGGCCGGACGGGAACGACCGTCCCCCGGAGTGCAGGACGTCGCTGCCGCGGCTGGGAGCCGAGCGGCCGACCGCGTACTTCACCGCATATACCCCGACCCCGAGGCCGACGATGACGGCCACCGTCACCACCAGTGGCCGGACCGTGCGGTGCCGGCGGGCGGCAAGTACAGCCAGCCCGACCAGGGGGACCACCACCACCCCGCGCTGTCCCGTCGCCGCCAGCACGGTGGCCAGGGCACGGATCGGACCGTGGTGGAAGTGTGTATGCAACTGCAGGTGCAACCACCAGTCCACCCGCCGGATCAACCCGTGGTCCAACACGCCGGCGGTCACGCCGCCGAGCAGCAGCGCCACGGCGGCGAGCATCGGCAGCGGCCAACGACGCATGCCTTGATCAGATCACGCGGACAACTGGCACACTCACCGGATGCGGGTGTACGTCGGATCCGATCATGCCGGTTTCGAACTCAAGGCCGAGCTAGCCGCTGCGCTGCGCGAGCGGGAATACGAGGTGGTCGACGTCGGCGCCCCGTCGTACGACCCGGAGGACGACTACCCGGCCTACTGTCTCGCCACGGCGATCCGGGTGGTGGCCGACCCGGGCAGCCTGGGTCTGGTGATCGGCGGCTCGGGAAACGGTGAGCAGATCGCCGCCAACAAAGTCGAAGGGGCCCGCGCCGCGCTGGCCTGGAGCGAGGAGACGGCCCGACTGGCGCGCCTGCACAACGACGCCAACCTGGCCGGCATCGGCGCCCGGATGCACACCAGTGCCGACGCGATCAACATTGTGCTGGCGTTTGTCACGACGCAGTTCTCGGCCGAGCCGCGGCACGCGCGCCGGATCGCAGAGGTGGCCGACTACGAGCGATCGGGGGTCGTCCCGGCATTGCCCGAAGGGCCGGACGGCGGGGGAACGTAGTTGCGCCGTACCACCCGCAGGGTCTGCTCGGCGGTGGTGACGTCTTCTTCCGTTGGCCGGGACGCGTCGCGGGCCCGCAGCGCGCCGCTGACACCGACCTGAGACGGGCCGGCGCCGACCAGCCCTCGCAGCCCGCGCTCGTCGTCATGGCTACGCTCGCCGCCAGGCTCGGCGTGACCGGGCCGGGGTCGCCGGCGCGGTGCCTGCGCCACATGTCCTCCAGGAGGTCTGCGTGCCCGAAGGGCACACGATCCATCGTCTGGCCCGCGATCACAAGCGCCTGCTCGGCGGACATGTCGTCGCGGCGTCCAGCCCGCAGGGCCGCTTCGCCGCCGGTGCGGCGCTGATCGACGGTCGAGTCCTCGAAGGCACCGACGCGTACGGCAAGCACCTGTTCCACCGCTATGCCGGTGCCGTGTGGTTGCACGTGCACCTCGGCCTGATCGGGCACTTCCTGACCGGGGTGGGATCGCCGCCGGCGCCCCGCGGCGCGCTGCGGCTCCGGCTGGTCGGTCCCGGGCACTGGCTCGACCTGCGCGGCCCGATAGCCTGCGAGATCGTCACACCGGCCGACCGGGCAGCGCTGATCCGCCGGCTCGGCCCGGACCCGCTGCGCCGAAGCGCCGACCCCGAGCGCGGCTGGGACCGGATCTCGCGCAGCCGAGCGCCACTCGGCCAACTGCTGATGGATCAATCGGTCGTAGCCGGCGTCGGCAATGTCTACCGGGCCGAGTTGCTCTACCGGCACCGCGCCGACCCGTTTCTCCCCGGCCGCGACGTCGGCCGGGAGCAGTGGCTGGCGATGTGGGCTGACCTCGTCACCCTGATGCGGCACGGCCTGCGAACCGGCCGGATCGTCACCACCCGGCCGGCGGACCGGCCCGGCTCGCGGCGGGTGCGGCGGGAGGACGCCCATTACGTCTACCGGCGCGCCGGCGAGCCGTGCCGGGTCTGCGGCACGCCGATCGCGACCACCCCCATGGCCGGGCGCAACCTGTTCTGGTGCCCGACCTGCCAGGCCGGCGGTTGAGCCCTACAAATGGACCCGATAAGCGGCCGCGTACGCGGCCTTGGCGGTGGGGTCACGTGGACTGATACCGCTGTACGTCAGCAGCCACAGCTCTGAGCCGGCCACGACGAGCGCCTGCGGACCCGGATTGATGCTGATCGTCACCGGCCCCGAGGGCGCGGGCTGATGAGCCACGGGCCCCACGCCGGAGATGTCAAACCTCGCCCTGTCGCCGGTCACCGTGTCGAGGGGAAACGAGATCGATGCTTGCCTGCCTGTTCCCGTGTCGGTATCGATCACTACGGCCCGGTTGAGGCCAGCCGACCAGGTCCACAGATGCCCCGACCCGGCCGTAGCCAGCCGAAGCCGGACCTCCTTCACGGTTGCGCCGGGAATCGGCGTTGCCGTGTCTTGCAGCTTGCTGATGCTCCCGTCGCTGGCGGTGCACACCGCCGCGGTGGGACCCTGCGCGACGCAGGCGGCCAGCCCGGGTTGTGTCTGCGAGCTGGTCCCGCTGACCCGGGCGACCGCTGGCTGCCATTCGCCGCCGGGCACCGATACGCCGCCGCTGACCAACTCCTCTCCGCTGCCGAGGGCGATCAGGCGCGACCCATAGGTGGGTCTGACACTCAACCTGGGCCCGAGCGCCCACGGCGAGGGCCGGCCGGGTGCGAGGGTGATCAGCCGAGACAGACCACTGACCAACACATGAACCCCGTCGTCGCGAGGGAGCAACGCGACGAGGCCACCGTCGGCGAGAACCCCGGCCGCCGGCGCCAAGGAGGTGGGAATGTCCCATCTGGTGAACTTGCTGGTCGACGGTTTGAAGCGAACCACCGAGCGGCCGAGTCCGAGCCACACCGCACCCTTGCCGTCGATGGCCACCGCACTAGTTCGATAACCGGAAGGATCCGTTGCTACTGGCCAGTTTCGAGTCCTGCCGGAGCCGACCGCCACCTGGCTCAAGGTGACCGCGTTGGTGGGCGGATCGCGGGTGAGCACCCAGAGGCTCTTGCGCGCAGCGTCGTACGTACCGGACTTGTCCCCGAACGGCAGGGTGGTTGGGACGGCCGAGAAAGCCGCTGCCCGCTTCGCACCTGCCGGGGGCGCGGAGTGGTCGGGGACGCGTGCCACGAGTGTGGAGATTCCGGCGATGACCAGAGTGACCGCGGCCGCCGCCGCAAGTGTCGTGACCACGCGCCGAGGCCTATGAACGGGCAGCATTAGCGCCGGCCGAGGCGGGACGAGGGGGTCCCACCTTTCGTCCCGCATGGCGGTGCGCACCCAGCCGTCAAGATCTTCCATCAGCTTCGCCTTTCGTGGCGCCACTCTCATCGAGCCGGCGGCGCAATGTCGCCAGGGCTTTGCTCGTCTGGCTCTTCACGGTGCCTTCGCTACACGCCATCGCCTCGGCAGTCTCGGTGACCCCCAAGTCGAGGTAGTAGCGCAGCACCAGAACAGCGCTCTGCCGCGCTGGAAGTTGACCCAGCAAGTCGCGGAACTCGTTCCACTCCGACCTCGCGACGTCACCGGCCGGTGCGGTGGCGGTACGCAGATCCTGAGGCGCCGAAGTGAGGATCTCCCGGCGCAAACGCCGCCACCGGCTGATGTTCAGCCGAACCATGGTGGTAAACAGGTACGGCCCGGGATCACCGGATGCGACCACTCGGTTCCATCGCCCGGCAACCCTTGCTAGCGCCTCCTGAGCGAGTTCCGACGCGTCTGCCGGGTTGCCCGTCAGCAGCAGCGCGGCACGCGCCAGGGACGGCCACTGGGCACGCACGTAACCCTCGAGAGTCCCGGTGGGGGACTCCG
>JALZAK010000175.1 GCA_030948385.1 Actinomycetota bacterium | reverse complement strand
GTGCGGTGCTGCGGATGGCCGGCCGGCCCGCCGAGGCAGCGGCGGCGTTCCGGCGGGCGGCGGAGGGATTCTCCGTCGCCGAGCGGGCCGCCGATCGCGGGGCCGCCCTGTTCAACCTCGGCCTGGTGCAGCGTGAGGGTGGCGACCCCGAGGCTGCGCTAGCCGCGCTGGAGGAGGCACGCCCACTACTGCCCGCCGGCGCCGGCACCGCGACCGCGGTGGCCCGCGAGGTCGGCGTCACCCTGCTCACCCTCGGCCGGCTCGACGAAGCCGCGGCCGAGCTGACCGAGTCGATCCGGCTGGCCCAGTCCGCGGCGGACCCGGCCGCGTTGGGCTGGGCCGCCAACGCCCTGGGCCTCACCGAGCTGGCCCGCGGCCGGCCGGACCACGCAGCGGCGGCCTTTCGCGACGCGGCCGCGGCGCACCCGCGCACCATCCGGCCGGACGGCTTCGCCACCGCCCAGGCCAACCTGGCGCTCGCCATGGAACGCTCGGCGGCGCCGACCAGAAGCCGGTTCGCGGCCCGCCAGGCACTCGCGACACCCGGTGCTCCCGAGCCGGTGCGTCGGCAGGCCGCCGAGCTTCTCGCCCGCATCGGCGACGATCCGGGCGTCATCCTCGCGATTTTGGACGAGGAGCCGACCGCCGGCTGGCCGGCGGTGCTGCGTCAGGAGTTGGCGGTGTGGACCACGACGACCGAACGCGACCGGCACCGGCTGGCCGGCGCGTGGTTGGCCGGCGTGACCGGCAGACCCGACGCCGGCGAGGTCGTGGAGCACTGGCTGGGCGCGGTGCTCGAACTCCCGCCGGCCGGGACGGCGGTGGTGCTCGACGCCCTGATGCGCGCGGTGGCCGGCGCGGACGAGACGGTCGCCGATCGGTTCCGCAACCTGGTGGCCCGCGCGCTGCCCCGGTATCCGATCCCGCAGTGGACCCGGCTGTCGGCCCTCCTGGACCGGGCGGCCGGCGCCGCCGGCGTACCGGTCGGCTGGGGCTAGCGCCGCCGGCGTACCGGTCGGCTGGGGCTAGCCGGCTCAGACCGCCTCGGCACCCTGGAGTCGGTCGAGCTCCTCAATCAGCGCCCACCACAGCGCCCAGTCCTCGTGCTCCATGCCCTCGGGCGTCTCGCCGGCAGAAATGTTCATCCGGAGCCGATCCCGCAGCGAGAACGCGGAGCCCCAGTGGCCGTCGCGGTCGAGACCGGCCAGCTCCACCAGGAGGGCGCGGATCACCTCCAGGGCCGGCGCGGGCTGCAGCCGCTCGTCGTAGGTCAGGGGGCGGAGCCGGTCACACAGCTCGAGCAGCGGGATCCGGCCCACCTCGATGCGCACCTGCCACAGCACCTCCGGCAGGGCCGCCAGGCACGCCTCCGACAGCGCATCGGCGGGTCCCAGCGCGGCGGGCTCGACCTCGAGCACCACGGTCCGGGCCGGCAGCGCGTCCAGGCCGGCGCAGACGGTGAGCAGCAGGTCGATCGTGACGTAGCCGGTGCCCGCGTCGTGCATCGCCGCCTGGAAATCCGCTACGTCTGGGGCCGCCGGTCGGACGCGGCGCCGGGTCACCCGGGCCGGCGCGCGACCACGCTCGGCCGCCCCGACGATGACCAGGGCGGACGGCGCCACCTCGGCCAGCCGCTGGGCGACCGCGATCGCGCCGTAGTGCAGGTCCTCGACCAGGACGTCGGGACCGAGCCGTTCGCCGGCCAGCTCCTCGACCACCCGCCGGCCGACATCCAGGTCACCCTGGTAGAGCTCGCCGACACCGCCGACGAGCACGGTCATGGCGGCCCGAGCGGGTCAGTCAGCGCCGCACGAGCAGGTGTTCACCTCGCGGACCACCGTGCCCGATCCGGTGGAGACGTGGGTGGTGCAGGGCATGCACGGGTCGAAGCTACGAATCGTCCGCAGCATGTCGATCGAGGTGAACTTCTGCGGATCGGAGACGTCCTCGATGATCGGCGTGTTCATCACGGCCTCTTCGTACGGACCGGGCTGATCCCAGGGGTCGCGCGGTGAGGCGTTGATCGTAGACGGCGTGCAGATCTGGTAGTTCACGATCTTGCCGTGCTCCATCACCATGTGGTGGGTCAGGAAACCCCGGCCGGCGCCCCAGAAGCCGACGCTGCGGGTTTCCTTGTCGTGCAGGTAGTTGTCCAGCTCGCCCGCCGGCACCGCCGACACCGACGTCTCGCCGGTCTTGAACAGCTTGTAGGCCTCGAGCAGGCTGGCCAGCCCGACCAGCTGGGAGAACAGGTAGTGGTAGGCCCGGCCGCGGTTGCGCTCGAAGGCGTTCCACACCGGTGGCACGGTCCATTCGACCTCGTGCTCGGGGGTGAGGCCCTTGGGCACGTTGAGCCGCAAGCCGCGTCCGGTGGCCTCGATGAAGTCGTTGGCCGGCTGCTGCTGGGCCAGCGCCGTGGTGAACAGCCGGGTGTACGCGCCGGCCTCGACCACCTTGCGGTCCCAGCGCGGCGTGCAGGCCCAGGTGTACTTGTCCTTCCAGCTCTTGCCGGTCGGCTTGGGCAGCGTCTGCTTGTTCCACGGGTGGTACGGGCTGAGCGGGTTGCCCAGCTGGTCGGTGGTATAGCGGTCGCCAGCCCACTGCTCGTAGTAGGAGTGCTCGATGAACTCCTCCCAGCCGATGTTGAGGTCGGTCAGCCGGTGGGTGACGAGCTCTCCGTCGATGACGACACCCGGCGTCGACCAGCGGCGCGATCCCCAGGCGTCGCAGTTCTCGTAGGTGGCGTCGTAGGAGTAGGGGTCGTCCCAGAATCCCGTGTCGATCAGGTTGACCGGGCGGGTCCCGACCTGCATGTAGCGCTCGTCGGCCTCGTAGAAGAACTGCGGGATGTCGTTCCAGACGCCGAGCATCCGCTGGGCGTAGTCGAAGATCTGCCCCAGCCGTGCCTGGTACATGCTCAGCGTCTGCAGGGTGACCGTCGAGGACACGCCGCCGGGGATGACGGTCTGCGGGTGCGGGTACTTGCCGGCCAGGATCACGAACATCTCGCGGGACAGCCGGGTGAACTCCAGCCCCTCGCGGTACAGCGATCCGGTCAACGGGTTCAGCGCGGTCATCAGCTCGGCCATCGTCTTGAAGCCGTGCTGGCTCTCGCTGGGGCACTTCCATGACTCGGCGATCGGCCACAGCTCGGGGTTGACCGCGCGGACCACGGCCTCGGAGTAGTCCGGGCCGGCCAGCAGGTACAGGTGCAATGGGTTGTCGTAGCCCATTTCCGCGGCTTCCTGCATGTTGCGGATGACGGTGCCCATCGGCGGCGGCTTGAGGCCCATCGCCATCTCGATCGCATATGCCGAGCAGTGCGCGTGCACGCCGCCGCAGACGCCGCAGGCCCGCGAGGACACGAAGATGGCGTCCCGCGGGTCGCGGCCCATCAAGATGACCTCGTAGCCGCGGAACAGCGTCGCCTGCGACCTGGCATCGAGATATCTGCCCTTGCCCGCCAGGTCCGCGGTCACGTGGATGGCCAGCGCGCCGGCGACCCGGGTGACCGGGTCCATGTTCAGGTCCTTGATGTGCCCGTTGGCCGCGAGGAGGCGCTGGATCTGCTCCTCACGGTCGCTGTCGGTGACCCCGACGAACGGCTTCGAGGTGGCCAGCGAGTACGGGTCCCGGATGCCTTCGCGCAGTTTGGCCCGGCCGCCCTGGTCGAACTCGATCGGCAGGTTCTTGAAGCACATACCTAGTCTTCCTTCCCGGCGTCCTGGAGGTGCAGGTCCGGCGAGATGCCGGTCGACGGGAGGGTGCGGTGCTTGGCGACCGGACCCTTGCCCCACACGTCGCCGGAGTTCTTGGCGGTGTCGCTGTGCCGGCGGATGCGGTCGTAGAAGCGGTGCCCGGAGCCGCTGAGCCGGCTGGGCTCGGCCCGCTCGCGGGCCCATCCGGTGGGCACGGCTCCCTGTCGATCCCAGCGCACCTCACGGTTGAGATGCTCGTTGCTGAACCGGCGGAGTGGGCGGATGACACCGCCGAGCATCTTCGCCGCGGCGGTCGAGACCGTCGAGCCCGGCGGCTTCGTATAGAACGGGGTGAACTTGTCCGGGAAGCCGGGCATCGTGCAGCCGATGCAGGCACCGCCGGAGTTCATGCAGCCCCCGATGTGGTTGATGGCACCTCGGGAGGTGATGTTGCAGTTGACCACCGGGCCCCAGCAGCCGATCTCGACCAGGCACTCCTTGTCGCCGAACTCCTCGGCGTACACGCCTTCCTCGTAATAGGCGCCGCGGACGCAGTTGCGGTGCACCGTCTCGCCGAACAGCCACGCCGGTCGGCCCAGCTCGTCGAACTCCGGCAGCGGGCCGTAGCCCTGCAGGAAGTACAGGATCGCGGCCACCGTTTCGGTGAAGTTGTCCCCCACCGGGGCGCAGCCGGGGACGTTGACCACCGGGACGCCGAACGAGCTGCGGTAGTCCTTGCCGAGGAAGTCCATCAGGCTCATCGCGCCGGTCACGTTGCCCGCAGCGGCGGGTATGCCGCCCCAGGTTGCGCACGTGCCGATGGCAAACGAGGCGGCCGCGCCCGGCGCCAACCGGGCGATCCACTCGTCGGTGGAAACCGTCCGCAGTTCGCCGTCGGGTCCCCAGGGTTCCTCACCCTGACCCGACCAGTAGCCGCCGGTGGCCAGGGCGAGCGTCTCGTCTGAGATCGAGCCCTCGAGGATGATCACGTACGGCGCGTCGAGCTCGCCCTTGAGCGCGTCCTCGTGGGCCCGCAGGTAGTGCGGCCCGGACTCCATGTTGACGACGGGGTGGTGCAGGATCACCCGCGGCAGGCCAGGGATGGCGCCGAGCAGCAGCCCCTCGACGCTGGGTGCGTTGGCGCCGGTCACCGACACGGTGCAGCCGTCGCAGCTCATGCCGGCGAACCAGAAGGCGTGCACCTTTTCCAGCGGCCCGAGCCGGCTCTTGGGGGTGCCGTGGGCGACGTCTTCGAGCAGCTGCTCCATCGTCGCGCGCGCCGGCATGCCAAAGTCGCCGTTGGCCTCGTGGTCGTGGAAGACGTCGACCGGGCCCAGGATGTCCAGCAGTTGCTCGGCCGGCGTGCCGGCCGGGGCCTTGGTCGCCATGGCTCACCTCGAGACCTAAGTGACCGCCACACTTAGTGGCGGTATCCGGACGGTACCCCGCCGCGGGCCGGAGTGGAACCTGCCGCGACGGCGTCACTTCCAGGCGAGTCGATCAATGTGTATGGTCCGAACATATAGTTCCAGGCGGACCGACGAAAGGGCGCGCATGGCCCTCGCTTCGAACCTCAACGGGTGGTACGTCGGCTACGGCGTGGGAGCGGTCGTCGTCGTCCTGGTCGCCCTTCTCCTGCTGGGAATCATCGTGACCGTGCACCGGATCCGGGCGGTGGCCGAGGACATCACCCGCTCCCTTGTGCAGGCCCGCGATAGGACCGAGGTTCTCTGGGCGGTGGCGGACACCAAGGCCACGGTCGACGACATCACCGGCATGGCGGCGCAGGCCCGCGCCGCGCTGGGCGGCTGAGATGGCACTCGGCGCTCCCGCAGTGGCGGCATTGCCCTCCGATGTCGTCAGGATCTGGTGGGTCACGCTAGCCGTCGGCCTGGTCGTCGCGGTCGTCGTCGTCGTCCTGCTCCAGCTGCTGCTGAAGTCCGTCGAGCGGCTGCGAGATAGCGTCGACACCCTGTGGCTGACGGCGACCTCGGTGGCCCGCAACACCGCCACGACCTGGCTACTCGGCCAGACCGCGGCCTCGGTCGAGGGACTGCGCGACGAAGCCCTGCGGCACGACGCGCTGCTGGCCGCGGTGCTCGGCTCGGACGGGTCCGCCCCGCCACCACCCGCCGCGACGGCGCTCCCCCCCGCCGGAGGCGTGGCATGACCCTCCTGCTGGTCATCGCCACGGTGCTCGAGGTCGTCGTGGTGGTGGCCGTGCTCGTGTTCCACCTCGTCCTGCTCGATCGCCGGCTGCGCCAGCTCTCCAAGAAGCTGGGAACGGTCGCCTTCGGGATCCGGGCAGTCGAGTCGCAGACGGCGCCGATCGGGCCGTCCGTGCTGCGGCTCAACGCCGTGCTGGGTCAGATTGCCGGCGCGCTCGGGCCGCTGCTGAACAAGGCCGAGCGGGCCGCCGGCGCCTGACCGCCAGCTAGCTCTGCTTGCGGCGCCGGCGCAGGAACCGCGCTCCGAGGAGGGCGAAACCCACAGCACCCATCACCGGCGCGGCCGGGAACGACCGGCTCGCGTCGGCCGACTGCTCCTTGGTCGTACGGCGGATCCGATCGCGGTTTCCCTTGCGAACCATGGACGCCTCCTTCGACGCAGTCATCCGACTGCTACCCCGCCCACGCCGATCCAAAGATGGAGGTTTTCGGCAAATACCTGTGGGGGAGGCATCGGAGAACCGGTAACCCATCGCGGGAGGCCCGCCGTGTCCGAGACAGGAACCAGAGCCACTCCCGAGCCAGGCGTCATTCGCAGCCTGGTTCCCGCCCGGATCGACCGGCTGCCGTGGTCGCCGTTCCACACTCGGCTGGTGGTCGCGCTCGGCGTCGCCTGGGTGCTCGACGGGCTCGAGATCACGATCGCCGGCGCGATCGGTCCCATCCTGCAGAAGCACGAGACCCTCACCCTGTCCTCGACGCAGGTCGGCGCGATCGCCACGGTCTACCTGGTCGGCGAGGTATTCGGGGCGTTGTTCTTCGGCCGGCTCTCTGATGCCCTCGGCCGGCGCAATCTGTTCATCATCACCTTGGGCGTCTATCTCGTCGGCAATGCGCTGACCGCATTCACCTGGAGCAGCAGCTTCCTGGGCCTGGCATTCCTCTACGTCACCCGCTTTATCGCAGGTTCGGGCATCGGTGGGGAGTACGCCGCCATCAACTCGGCCATCGACGAGATGATCCCGGCGAAATACCGCGGCCGGGTCGACATCGCGGTCAACGGCACGTACTGGGCCGGCGCGATCATCGGGACGCTGGGCACCCTGATCCTGCTCAACAAGCTGCCCATCAATCTCGGGTGGCGGGCCGGATTCCTGATCGGCCCGCTGCTCGGCGCGGCGATCTGGGGACTGCGCAAGAACCTGCCGGAGAGCCCGCGCTGGCTGAGCATGCACGGTCGTGAGGAGGAGGCCGAGGAGAACATCAGCTTTATCGAGCGCGAGGTCGAGCAGTCCGGGATCGAGTTGCCGCCGGTCGATGAGAGCAAGGCGATCGAGATCAGGCCGCGGGAGCGGATCGGGTTCGTCACGCTGGCCCGGGTGCTGTTCCGGCACTACACCTCGCGCTCGATCCTGGGCGCATCGCTGATGATCAGCCAGTCATTCCTTTACAACGCGATCTTCTTCACCTACACCCTGGTGTTGACCAACATCTACCACGTGAACGCGAAGTCCGCGCCGTGGTTCCTGATTGCCTTCGCCGTAGGTAATCTCGCCGGACCACTGACGATCGGGCGGCTCTTCGACACCCTGGGCCGGCGCAAGATGATCTCGGGGACCTACATTCTCTCCGGCGTGCTCCTGGCCATCACGGCCGTCATGTTCGACGCCGGCATCCTCAACGCCTACACGCAAACCCTCGCCTGGTGCATCATCTTCTTCTTCGCCTCGGCCGGCGCCAGTGCGGCATATCTCACGGTCAGCGAGATCTTCCCGCTCGAGGTGCGGGCGCAGGCGATCGCGCTGTTCTTCGCCATCGCGCAGTGCTTCGGCGCCATCGGCCCGATCTTCTACGGCCACCTCATCGGCAAGGGCCACGACCCCGGCAAGCTGTTCATCGGCTACCTCATCGGTGCGGCCATCATGATCATCGGTGGGGTCGTGGAGATCGTGCTGGGCGTCGACGCCGAGCAGAAGTCGCTCGAGGACGTCGCCTCGCCGCTGTCCATGGTCGGTGCGACCGCAGCCTGACCGCGTAGCCTCTCGCCCGTGGTGGAGGTCGAGGTCGGTACGCGGATCGACGCGTCGCCAGTTCGGTGGCTCCGGACCACCACCGCTCCCGCCTTGCGGGCGCGCTGGAGCTTCGAGCCGGGGCGGCAGATCGGCTGGGACGTCGCCGGCTGCCGGTTGGTGGAGTCCTTCCGCGACCGGCGTAGCCGACTCTTCGCCGCCGTGGGCGCCGGCCGGTCAGCCCACCCGGATGGAAATGATCGGCGCGTACGCCGGCTTGAGCCAACGCAAGATCCAGATGAGGTCGGCCTCCGGGATGGCCACACAGCCGGCCGTGGGCTGGTTGTGGCTGACGTGCAGGAAGAAGGCCGACCCGGCTCCCTTGACGACCGGGCTGCGGTTGTAGTTGATCACCGCCAGGTAGTCATACAGCGAGCCCGCGGCGAGCATCTGCTCACCCTTGGTCCGGTCGAACGGGCAGCTGACCGTGCAGCGGTAGTGCATGTTGTAGTACGCAGCGTTCACGTCGCTGATCCACCAGTCGGACCAGTCCAGGACGTGATAGGGCAGCGTGGTGCCCGGATTCGCCAGCCGGCCGTACGTCTCGGTGAGCGCGAAATTGCCGGCCGGCGTAACCGAGCGGTACTCACTGGCGACCCCGACACCGCCCGCTCCGACATAGACGCGCACCGGCCCGTAGACCCGCTGGTAGGCGCCGCCGGCGAGGGGCCGCTGCCAGGCCTCGAACATCCCCATCGTCGAGGTGGCCGAGTACACCCGGACGGTGATGACCTGCACCGCTGAGGTGGCGAATGCCGGCGCCGGCGCGACGAGGCCTATGGCGGCCACGACCAGCGCGACAGTCGCGCAGCGCAGCGCCTGCTGTCGGAGCATCGTCGCTCCCCGGTCCGGGGTGGCCGCGCGGTAGGCGGCCTGAACCTCAACTGTTACATACCTGCCGGCTCAGGCGTCGACGATCAGGCGGACCGTCACCGTGGCGCCTTCCTCGATGCGCTCGGCCTTGCGCACCCTCGCCTTCACCGGCACGACGTAGCGCCCATCCTTGGGGAACAGTGACGTCGTCCACGTGGTCCGACCGACTTCAGCGGTGACCGGGATCATCCCCCAGCCATAGCTCACCTGCGGGGACATCGCTTCCAGTGCTCCGGACTCCTCGTCCGGGACGGTGACGAAGTGCCAGGGCGCCGGCCCCTTCCAGAACCACAGCTCGCCGCTGAACTCCACAATCATTGGCGCAGGATAGAAGCGGACGCGACTCTCGGTCCCTGACGAGGCGGAGCCGACGCCCGGATTCGAACCGGGAACCGCCCGATTACAAGTCGGGTGCGCTGCCATTGCGCCACGCCGGCGGTGCCCTGAGATGGTACGCGGACCGACCTGGCACTCGGCGAAGGAGAAAACGTGCGGCGCGAGGGTCTCG
>JALZAK010000171.1 GCA_030948385.1 Actinomycetota bacterium | reverse complement strand
GGCCAGGGCCAGGCCGGCCACCAGCAGGCCCAGCATCAGAGCGTCGGCGTGTGCCCCCCCGACGAAGTGCGCCAGCACCAGCGGGTTCACCAGTCCCAGCCACAGGGCGCCGCGCTCGTCTATCCCGCAGCTGCGGGCCAGCCGCGGCAGCCCCCAGGCCAGCAGGAGGGTCCCGGCAATGGCTATCAGCCGCAGGCCGAGGAGCGCGACCGTCAGCGAACCTCCCGACGCGGCGACCACCAGGCGCGCGAGCAACAGGAAGAGTGGCCCGTAGGCGAGCGGAACCTGTAGCCAGGACGTCGAGGTGGACGGCACCCACGACGACGCCAGATCAGCCGCACCGTGGGAATACGGATTCAGGCCGGCCCGCAGCATCTGACCTGCAACGGCGTAGCCGTAGACGTCGCGGCTCAGGATCGGCGGTGCGACGACCATGGGCAGCGACCAGAGGGCAGCCGTCAAGCACAGATCGCGCGGAGTGGTCCGGTCCAGGCAGCGGCCGAGCAGCAGCCAGGCCGCGACCAGCAGCAACATGCCGACTGCGGCGACGCCGATGCACACCACCCGGCCGGCGCCATGGCGAAGGGTTTCCAGTACGAACGCATGCCGCAACGGGTCCGGCCGGGGCAGTACGCCGGCACCGGCCGCGCCGACCGCGAGCAGCGCGGAACCGGCCAGGCCGAGCCACCGCCACCGGATCGGGCCGCCGTCCGCACGCACCGGGCTCATGCTGCCACGGGTCAGCGCAGCGCCCGGGAATGGTAGGCGCGGTCCGGGCCGGTGATTCGCTCCGCCGCGAGCCGGCCGGAGATGAGCACCATCGGCACTCCGACGCCTGGCTGGGTGCCTGACCCGGTGAACACGACGTTGTCCAGCCCGGGCGCGAGGTTCGCCGGCCGGAACGGTCCGGTCTGGCCGAAGGTGTGCGCCGCGGCGAAGGGCGCGCCCATCGCCAGTCCCGATGCCTGCCAGTCCGCCGGCGTCACCACCCGTTCGACCTCGATGCCGGCGCCGAAGCCGACGTAGCCGCGGGCTTCCAGCACCGCGACCAGCTCGTCGCGATACCTCGGCCCTATAACCGACCAGTCGATAGCGGCGCCGGCGTGCGGTGTCGGGGCGAGTACGTAGTAGCTCTGTCGCCCGGCCGGCGCCATTGACGGGTCGGTGTGGGTGGGATTGGTCACCAGGACGGACGGATCGCTCATCAGTTCCTGATGGTCGATCAACTCCCGGAACACTCCGCGCCACGACCGTCCAAAGTGGATGTTGTGATGCGCCGTCTGGGAGTAGGCCGCCACGGACCCAGCGTGCAGCAAGAAGCACGAGGGTGAGTACTTCATCCGGCGGACCCGGGCCGGCGTCACTGACGCGGGCAGCAGATCGCGATAGGCGATCGGGAGGTCGGGATTGAGGACGACCGCATCTGCCGGGATGCGCTCACCACTAGCCGTGACGACACCGCAGGCCCGGCGGCCCACCACGTCTACCCGGGTGACCGGACTGCCATAGCGGAACTGCACCCCGTGCTTTTCCGCGGCCGCCGCCATGGCCAGCGGGATCGCGTGCATCCCGCCGCGCGGAAAGAACACACCGGCCACCGAATCCATGTAGGCGATCACCGCGTAGAGGGCCAGCGCGTCGTACGGGGACAGGCCGGCGTACATGGCCTGGAAGGAGAAGACCCGCTGCAGCCGCGGGTCGTGCAGGTACGACGCGACCTTCGGGGCCAGCCGGCGGAAGGCGCCCAGGGTCAGCAGCCGCAGCAGTCGCGGCCCGATCAGATCGCGCGGGGAGTCCAGGTTGCGATCGATGAATCCGCGCATTTCCAGGCGGTACAACTGCGACACGAACTCGACGAACCTGCGATAGCCGGCCGCCTCGGCGCAGCCACACACGCGCTCGACCTCGGCCGCCATCTCATCGGGGTCGGCCAGCACGTCCAGCCGCGACCCGTCCGGGTAGTACGCGCGATACAGCGGCGAGACCGGTCGCAGGTCGAGCCAGTCCTCGAGCCGTTCGCCGACGCAGTCGAGGGCATCGGCGATCAGGTCGGGCATGGTGAGCACGGTCGGGCCGGTGTCGAAGCGGTAGCCGCCGAGCTCGAGCCGGCCGGCCCGCCCACCGGGCACCGCCTCCCGCTCGACCACAGTCACCTCGCGGCCGGCGCCGGCCAGCCGCAGCGCGGCCGACAGACCACCCAGGCCGGCGCCGACCACGACCACCCGGTCGGTGCGGCCGGTCACGGTGCGCATTCGGCAAGCCTATGGACCCTCGCCCCGGGATTAGACCCGGCGCGCGGTCGCCGCCAACGCCAGCTCGCCGAGTACCGCTCGGGCCTGCGGGTCGAGGTCGGCACCGGCCAATGCGGACAGTGCGCTCTCCGTCCGCGCACCGATCATCGCCTCGGTGCGGGCCAGCGCGCCGGTGTCGCTGATGGCCTCACGTAGCAAGGCCAGGCCGGCGGGGGACAGGTGCGGGTCGCCCAGGTGGCGGCGGACCAGCGCGGCCTGCCGCGGGTTGGCCTGCTCGAGGGTGAGTGCGATCAGCACCGTGCGCTTGCCTTCCCGCAGGTCATCGCCGGCCGGCTTGCCGGTGCAGGAGGGGTCGCCGAACACGCCGAGGACGTCGTCGCGGAGCTGGAATGCCTCGCCCAGGGGCAGTCCATAGTCGGAGTAGGCGTCGACCAGCGAGCTGGGAGCGCCGGCCAGTGCGGCCCCGAGGTGCAGCGGGCGCTCGACGGTGTACTTGGCGCTCTTGTACCTCGCCACCCGCATCGCGCGCTCGGTGGAGGATCCGCCAATAGCCTGCTCGAGCAGATCGAGGTACTGCCCGGCCATCAGCTCGGTACGCATCTCGTCGTAGACCGGCTGACCGCGACGCAGCGCGTCGAAGTCCATCCCCGCGGTGTTGTACATCTCGTCGGCCCAGATCAGGCACAGGTCGCCGAGCAGGATCGCCGCCGACTGGCCGAACGCTTCAGGATCCCCGCGCCAGCCCTCCGTGCGGTGCAGCGAGGAGAAGCGGCGGTGCAGGGCCGGCGCACCGCGCCGGGTATCCGAGCCGTCCATCACGTCGTCGTGGATAAGGGCGCAGGCCTGCAGCCACTCCAGGCAGGCCACCGCAGCCACCACCTCGTCACCGTCGGCGCCGCCGGCCCCCCGCCATCCCCAGTACGCGAAGGCGGGCCGCAGCCGCTTGCCGCTGTCGAGCAGGAAGTCCGACAGGGCGTCTGCCATCGGGGCAAGCTCGGTGCTGATCGCGTCCAACCGAGGTCGCTGCCGGGCGAGAAGCGCGTCGACCGCCTTGGTGACGCGGGCGCGGAGGTCGGCGTGCTCGACGGGGCTGCCTGCTGCCACGATGACTCCGATCTGGGGCGCGTACCAGGTGAGTATCGGTCATCGGGACGTTCGCCCGACCGGTACGCTGCGGATGCATGGCACTCGGCCGCGCGTCCACGCTGCCCCGGACGGTCGCAATTTCCGACCTCCTGGCCGCCGGTGGCCGCTCGGTGTCCTTCGAGTTCTTTCCCCCCAAGACCGACGAGGGCGAACGCCAACTCTGGCAGACGCTCCGGGAGCTCGAGGCGCTCCAGCCGACGTTCGTCTCGGTCACCTACGGCGCCGGCGGCGGCACCCGGGACCGTACGGTCGGCATCACCGAGCGGATCGCTATGGAGACGACCCTGACGCCGGTCGCCCACCTGACCGCGGTGAATCATTCGGTTGCTGAGTTGCGCCGGATCATCGGCCTGTACGCATCGGTCGGGGTCCGCAACGTGCTGGCGCTGCGTGGCGACCCGCCGGGTGATCCCCAGGCGGAGTGGGTCCGCCATCCCGACGGGCTTGCCTACGCGGAGGACCTGGTGCGGCTGATCCGCAACTCGGGGGACTTCTGTGTCGGCGTGGCCGCCTTCCCGGAGAAGCATCCCCGCTCGCCCGACCACGACAGCGACGTCCGGTACTTCGTGCAGAAGTGTCGGGCCGGCGCGGAGTACGCGATCACCCAGATGTTCTTCCGCGCCGAGGATTACCTGCGGCTACGCGACCGGGTGGCCGCGACTGGCTGCGACATCCCGATCCTGCCCGGCATCATGCCGGTGACCAACGTCAAGCAGATCGAGCGCTTCGCCGTGCTGTCCGGTGCGGCGTTCCCCGCCGACCTGGCCGGCCGGTTGCACGCGGTCGAGGAGGACCCTGCGGCGGTACGCGCCATCGGCGTCGAAGTGGCGACCGACCTGTGCCAGACACTGCTGGCCGCCGGCGCGCCGGGACTGCACTTCATCACCCTGAACCGCTCGACCGCCACTCGCGAGATCTGGTCCCGGCTGTCACTGTCCACACGCGACTAAGGGCAGGACCATGCCGGCCTTCGACGTGCCGGACCGTGACGGGTACTTCGACCGCTGGTCCGAGCTGCACCTGGGATACGACCCGCGCGGCGCCTTCTGGCCGCGCACTTGGCTCACCCTGACCTACTACTGCGCCAAGCCGCTGGTCAGGCTGGGGGTTGCACCGGATGCGATCACCCTCGCCGGCGGGGCAATCAGCGCTGCGGTGCCCGTGCTGGCCCTGGCCGGCGGTCGGTGGTTGCTGCTCGCGGTTGCGGTCATCGTGGCGTCCGGCCTGGTCGACAATCTTGACGGCGCGGTCGCAGCGATGACTGGCCGGGCCACGCCGCTGGGCTACGTACTGGACTCGGTGGTGGACCGGGTCTCGGACGGCTGTTACCTGCTGGCGCTGTGGCTGGCGGGCGCTCCGGCGTGGGTCTGCGTCCTGGGCGGGGTGGTCACGATGCTGCACGAGTACATCCGGGCGCGCGCGATCGGCGCCGGCATGTCCGAGGTGGGCACCGTCACGGTCTCCGAGCGGCCGACCAGGGTGATCGTTACCGCCTTCGCACTGTGTGGTGCCGGCGTCCTGCCGGCGCGGGCCGCGCTCGCGGTGACGGTGGGCGCGGCGGCGTGGCTCGCGCTGGGCACCGTCGGGCTGGGACAGGTGGCCGTCGCGGTGCGGCGCACCCTCAGGCCGGGCCGATCAACCCGGCCGTGATCTGGGCCGACAGCAGCACCAGTGGCAAACCACCTCCCGGGTGAGCGGAGCCACCGACCAGGAACAGTCCCGGAATCGGGGACCGGTTCGCCGGCCGCAGGAAGGCCGCCCGCATCCCGTTGGAGGAGCTGCCGTAGATGGCGCCGCCCGGGGCGCGCGTCTCGCGCTGGAGATCCAGCGGTGTCCGGATCCGGGTGAACAGCAGCCGGTCGCGGACGTCCAGGCCGCGCCGGGCCAGCAGTTCAAGCAGATGGCTGGCGTAGCCGGCAGCCAGGCCGGACGCGGTCCAGTCGATCGCCCCCGGGCCTTCGCCGTGCCGGGGCGCGTTGACCAGGACGAACCACGCCTCGTGCCCGGCCGGCCGGGCGGCCGGGTCGTCCGGCGCGCTGACGTACAAGGCGGGTTCGGCCACTGCGCCGGCATGCGGGCCGAACACCGCGTCGAACTCGGCGTCATAGCCGGCCGGAAAGCACACGTTGTGGTGGGCCAGGCCGGGCGTGCGCCCGGTCACGCCGAGCAGCAGTACGAAGCCCGACAGCGAGGGAGTGACGCGGTGCAAGCGCCTCAGCTCACGCGGGGCGGCTACCAGGTCGCCGTAGACGTGGGCCGCGTCGGCGTTGGCCACCACCACGTCGGCGGCGAGCCGGCCACCGCCGGCGAGTTCGACGCCGTGCACCCGGCCGCCGGCCACCTCGACCCGGCGGACGTCGGTGCCGGTCCGGACCTGTACCCCGAGTTCGAGGCAGCGGGCCAGCAGGGCGTCGGCGACCCGGCGCAGGCCGCCGAGCACGTACCACCCACCGAAGGCCAGCTCGGCGTAGACGACAGCGGCCAGCGCGGCCGGCGCCCGCCGCGGG
Source organism: Actinomycetota bacterium (assembly GCA_030948385.1). GTDB lineage: Bacteria > Actinomycetota > Actinomycetes > Mycobacteriales > QHCA01 > QHCA01. The sequence goes on along the minus strand of JALZAK010000171.1, from coordinate 731 downwards.
TCCGAGCCGGTGTAGGTCGCGTACCGCTCCGCCATCATCTGCAGCCGCGGGTCGCGCAGGTAGCTGCGGCCCAGCGCGCGCAACGTCCGCCCGGGGGCCACCGCGGCCAGCGCACGCAGGTGCACGGCCTGCCGGGCCAGGGTCGCCAGATCGACCGGAGCCTGCAGGAACGGCCCCGACGTGGCCGACCAGATCCGTTCCGCCCGGCGCCAGAAGCGACCCCAGTCCGCCCCGGCGGCCCCGCCGAAGGCCGCGTCGAGGCGCCGGCAGAGCAGTTCGTGGTCGGCGCACACGTCCAGGCGGGTGCCGCCGGCGAAGTGGTATCTGGCCACCGGGTCGAGGGCCACCAGGTCCAGCACGGTCTCCAACGGATCGCCCGTCTCGCGAAACAGGTCGGCGAGCACCTGCGGCACGGTGAGCAAGGAGGGGCCGGTGTCGAACCGGAAGGTTCCGGCCGGCGTGGGGACCTCCAGCACGCCCAGCTTGCCGCCGACCACGCCGGCCTGCTCGCAGACGACGACGCGGTGGCCGCCGGCCGCCAGCCGGGCCGCCGCGGCCAGCCCACCGACACCGGCGCCGATCACCACCACGTCGCTCACGGCAAGGCCCGTCCCCGCCAGCTGAGCTCGCCACGGTGATGCCGGCGGATCGAGCGGGCGGTGAGCCAGCCGAACGCGAGGACCGAAACGGGGTGAGCGAAGGCGTCGGGCCAGACCCGCCCGCCGGTGCGC